>WRBZ01000010.1 GCA_009784305.1 Synergistaceae bacterium | reverse complement strand
GATATTTCCTTCTGAAAACTGTCTATATCCGTAAATTCCCTATATACCGACGCGAAACGGACGTATGCTACTTTGTGCACCTTCTTCAGCTCATCCATTATTTTAAGCCCTATCAAAGATACGGGCACATCGCCGTCTACTTCTCCCCTGAGTTGTTTTTCGACATTTGCGGCTATTTCTTCTATCTGGTCGTAAGATATGGGCAGTTTTTCGCATGACTTGAGTATTCCGCGCACAATTTTATCGCGTACAAACGCTTCCCGCCTTCCGTCTTTCTTTATCACTCGTAAGGAGCGCCTTTCTTCAGAACGTTCATATGTGGTGAACCGGGTCTGACATTCCGGACATTCACGCCGGCGGCGCACAGTATCTCCATCCTCCGCCATTCTTGAATCGATAACTCTGGTCTCAATTGTGCCGCAAGTTGGGCATTTCAATAATTAGAACCTCCTTTTTTCAATATACATTGTAGATTGTAAATAGTGCATTGCTATGAAAAACTGTAAATTGCCACAAAAAAGGACTCATGCAAATGCACAAGTCCGATTTGATTGGATTGCTTTTCAGGATAGAATCATCCTCTTGCCCTGCTGCTCTTGCGTTTCCTTGCAGCTTCGGCTCTCTTAGTTTTCTTAGCTTCGCTTGGTTTTTCGTAATGCTCACGTTTTCTGACTTCACGAAGCGTGCCCACTTTTGACACCTCGCGTTTGAATCTCCGCAGAGTGTCCTCTAAATTTTCCCCCTCTTTACGAACGACAGTTGTCACTAAATTCCCCCCCTTCAGTTCATCCTGACTTAACCAGGAGGCCAGCTAAAACTACGTCCTGCCAGAATATGCAGATGGAGGTGCGGAACAGTTTGCCCTCCATGTTCTCCTGTGTTGATCACAAGACGGTAGCCCTGCTTGTCTAGATCAAGTTTTTTTACAACCTGAAGAGCTGTATCCATGAACCATGACCACAAGTTAGAGTCAACAACTTCAGTTGCGCTCTCAATATGTTCTTTTGGAACGACCAGTATATGCGTCGGCGCCTTTGGGGTTATGTCATTAAACGCAACGACGCGCTCATCTTCAAACACTACTTGCGCAGGAATTTCTCCATTTACTATTTTGCAAAATACACACACTGATTACCACCCCAAAATACATATTCAAGTTATTTTACCACATTTTCATTTGATAAAACAGCCCTTGCCCAAATTCTTACGGTAGCGCCATCATGTGCCAGAAGTTCTCTGATTCTTTGTGTCAGCCAGTTTGAGAATATGCTTTTGTCGTATCTTTTCAGCATATTCAAAGTTGTAATAATTAATTTTTCATTTTGCACATTCGAGAAAATTCTTTTTAACACGTTTTCACCCGGCAGTGTCGGAAACATCCATCTTGCTATGAGAAATTCCGTGATTTTCAATGAAGGGTGCTCCATAAGCTTGGATATTACATTCTTATCATCCACAGTCATAAATATGATTTTTCTTATAAATGGGAATATTTCATGTTCGCTGAGAACGCAGACGTTATCCGAGACGATTTTAACGAATTTCTTCATGAATTCACGCGGCCATTGGTGTTTATCTACTATGTCAATCATCTCTCCGGTAAGTGGATACTTATTGAGCATATTGAGCAAAGCTTCCGGTACCTGCGGGGCATTTGCATACTTTGATATTTTGCGCGCTGCCATAAGCCTGACTTCATACCTCGATGCCTCAAGGCGAACGATGAAATCCGATACTTCCAGAATCAGTTTATCTTTCTGCTTTCTTTTAATTATTGAATTTATCCCATTTTCGCATTTTTCAAGAATTGAATCGATACGTAGGGATTGCGCTATTTCGCTCGCTTCTTTCGCTGCTTCTTCGGCTTCCCGCTTCTCGCGTTGTTCTGCTTCCCGTTTCGCTTCTTTTTCCGCATTGTTCCTTTTCCATCTGGCAAAAAACGATTCTTTCGATTTTTTCACGTTCGCTTCATGCGGTCTTGGTTTCACTTCGCATAGGGACCGTTCCTCATCGGTGAGGTTTTTTAAAAGCAAATAAGCGTTTGAAATCTGCTCAAATTTTTTCGAATGAAACGCTCCGGCGACGTCCGGATGATAAGTCCGCGCAAGGCGGCGAAAAGCAGATTGAATCTGTCGGGCGTCAGCTCCGGGCTTCAATCCGAGAAGGTGAAAGCTTGAATTTATCTTATAGGCCAGGTTCTCATTCACAAGACATTCTCCCATTTATCATTATCGCTGAGGTTTTTCAAAGCATTTAAAGTATTCGAATAAATATCCGGCACGGATGAACTCATCTTTTTTAAAAACTCCTTTATCTTTTGGCGCTCCGTGTTTCCTGCGTAAGGGCAGGAACTGACCTGCACCGGAAGTCCAAGCCTTGCGACTTCGCTTATTATTCTACTCTCTCTCATATATATCAAAGGGCGTATCAGCCATAAATTTGTGCGATCCTGATAGAATTTCGGCTTAAAGCTTTTAAACCTTCCCGCCCTGAAAAGGTTAATATACGCTGTTTCGACGGCATCATCCAAATTATGCCCCAGCGCTAAAACATTATAATTATTCTTTTGAGCGTAACCGCTCAGGATACCCCTTCTCATATTAGCGCAAAAACTGCACGGTGATCTCTCATCCCGTTTTACTATTATATCAAGTATCGGATGAAAGATGATGTTCAAAGTTATGCCTATTGATTCACAAAATCTCTGGAGCGGGGCTATGTCCGCGCGCTCCTCCATCGTCACGATGCACGCCGAAAGAGAGAATTTTGCGGGAGACCTCGAACAAAGCTCCGCCAGCACGAGCGCGAGCAAAAGGCTGTCCTTGCCTCCTGATAGCCCTATGAGGACATTGTCCCCTTCATGTAACATAGAAAAATTTCCAACAGCTCTGCCCACATCTTTTGCGATTGAAGATGATACTAAATATTTTCCCAAAAGCTTACTCCGATTGACTTGTCCCTAAAATGGCCTCAATCTGTTCCGCAACACTTTCAAAATCGCTGTGCAAGAACAGCATGTTGTGGATTCTTTTAAGCACGGCAGTAGTTTTCGGTTTCCACTGCTTTTCTTCCAACAGTTTTAAGGCGGCTAACGCCACCAAGATGTTGTAGCTCTCGCAGGCATCCTTGATGACTTGCAGTTGCTCCGTCAGATATGCCGTGTTTTCCGATATATCCGTGTTATCATCATCGGCAGTTTTTTCCGGGTTCAAGTCGCTTATCAGAGCCTCAAGCGCTCCTGTAAAATTCTCTATATTAGCGGAGATAAATTCTTTGTCGCCGCTGAGTCCGGCTTTCTCAAGCGCAAGCGCCGCGGCGGACTTTTCACTTTCGCCTATATTCGCCAACGCGGATTTTATGCCGTGCACAATGATAGTAAACTGCTTCATATCGCCGTTTGCGACGGCTTCCATTAATGAAACGATCGCTTTTTGCGCGTCTTGCACGAATATTTCAAGCAGCTTAGCATCCACTTCGACAGCTTGCACCGCTGTTTGCGGTTTCAATTTTCCAGCTTCTTCGGGATGCCTGTCACGGATAAACCTGATCAGAATTGCATCCAGACGTCGAATATCGATCGGTTTGGAAATAAAGCTGTCAAAACCATTTTGCAAAAACATACCGGCATTACCAACCAATGCGTTCGCCGTAAGCGCCACTATCACTCCCTCGTATCCTAGCCTGCGGAGCTTTTGCGTGGTTTCTATGCCATCCATTTTTGGCATCATGTGATCCATGAATATTATATCGAAAGTCTTTCCGCTTTCCACTATATCTATTGCCTCGAAACCGCTCAACACAGTTTCGACCGTCAGTTTGTACGGGGACATCAGCCCCTTTGCGACATACGAATTCGTTTCAACGTCGTCTACTATCAGTACTTTGCCATAAGGCATAGGCTCATGAATGACTTGCAGCTTTTCAATTTGCATGTCACTTGTGAATGTAAAGTTTTCCAACTGTTTCGCAAGTTCTGCGCCAACTGCTTCGCAAGGAACGGCTTTTTGTTTTACCGTCGCAGTGAATATACTGCCTTTACCGTACTCGCTTTCAATATCAATTGTGCCGTCCATCAAATCAACGAGATTCTTGGTAATGCTAAGGCCAAGTCCTGTTCCCTCGGTAGTGCGGTTAGCTTCTGCGTTGAAACGGGAATAAGCCGAAAACAGGCGTTTTTGATCTTCAAATTTTATGCCCTGCCCCGTATCCTCAATAGCAAAACGCAGTTTTATGTTTTCGTCCTCCACCGAATGGTTTATCGACAGTTTTACGTATCCTTTTCCGGTGTACTTGATGGCGTTTGAGAGCAGATTATTCAGGATTTGCTTTATTCGCAACTCATCGCCGTAAAGCTGTGAAGGCAGATTCTCGTCTATGTCAAGCTTGAACTCAATCGGTTTTGCGCCTATCCGGACGACATTAATCTGCACCGTGTCGTTAATAAGGTTTGGTATGTCATATTCCGCAAGATGAAGCTCCAGTTTGCCTGTTTCGATTTTCGACATATCGAGAATGTCGTTTATTATCCCAAGCAGGTTGTTGGCTGAACTATAAATCTTCTTCAGCTCTTCCTTATATTCCGCCGACAGAGTTTCTTTTTGCAACTGGATTTGCGCTACACCGATGATCACGTTCATCGGCGTGCGGATTTCGTGCGACATTACTGCAAGAAATTCGCTTTTGGATTTGGAGGCAGCTTCAAGATCAATCATCGTTTTACGCAGAGGGTTGAGAAGTCCGGCAATGAACACATTGAATATTATAAACAGCGCGGCTATTAACAAAATTGCAACTATGAGAAATACGGTCATAGAAGTCTTATAGTCGTCTATACTATCCGGCAGGAACGCAACGGAGTACCATTCCAGCAATGGAACTGTACCCAAAGCGATTCTCCCGAGAGGGGTATCCAGAGTTTTCGTTTCGCCGGGATTCAGTTTTATTGCATTGGCTATGATGCCACGACCGGATTTGCCCAACTCTTCTTCGATGTTCTTTTTCATGGCAACCAGTTCGACGTTCTTCGAGCCGGTGATTTCCCCGGAGGTATTGAAGAAATAAAGCTCAACGCTGCTATTATCTTTATAGCTCTTGTAAAGCGTATTGATAAATGCCGAGAGTTCAATTCCGGTTCCAACAATCCCGATCGGTATACGGTTCTTATCGAAAACCGGTACGTTGATCCAAAGGTTGGTTACTTTTAGGTCCGGGTTATAGTTAATATTAAAATTATATGTTTCCGTTTCGTAAAAGGTCATGTTATACCAATAATTATCCGCTTTTTCGGGATCAACTATAAATGGTTCATAATCGTCTGAGTAAAATTTTCTATCAATGTCGTTTATCCAGAAAATTGACTTGTTTGTGAAAGCATTGCGGTAAGCGGCTAATTCCTCAAAAGCCATTCTTTCTAAACCGGGATTATAAGGATTGGCAAAATATCTTTGAATTAACGGCGAGTCTGACATTTTCAGGGCAATGGCAATTTCGTTGTTTACGGATGTTTCCAGTTTAATACGCTCTATTTCCACTAATTGGGATAACTCGATGCCCTTGTTTGTTCTTATTATTTGACGCATGGATAATATAAAAGCCGCGCTACCCGCTACGAGAATAATCGTAAATAACGTAACGGAGAAAAGAATAAATCTGCTCATCAAAGGGGGCTGATTCTTTTGAGAGGCTCCTCTTTCCGATTTGTTATCCGCCCTTGTCTCTTTCGTCATATACCTAAACCGTTTTCTCCGGCATTTTTTTGATTATACTCGACAATTCCTTCTCAAAATCGTCCGCTACACTCAGGAATGCCTTAACAATATGGGGATCAAAATGCGTACCGCTGTCATTCTTTATTATCTCCACCGCTTGCTCATGAGAAAAAGGATTTTTATACGGGCGTTTGGATATCAGCGCGTCATACACGTCAGCAACCGCCATTATTCTTCCTTCAAGTGGAATATCCTCACTGGAGAGCTTCCTCGGATAACCCATACCGTTCCATTTTTCATGGTGATATCCAGCGAACATCTTAGCGTGGTGTAAAAAACCGTCGTCTTTTGTCTTGCTGATAATCTGGTTGATTATCCTTTCCCCTTCAGTGCAGTGCTGCTTTATTAAATTGAATTCATCATCGGTAAGTTTTCCAGGTTTATTGAGTATTAAATCGCTGATAACTATTTTACCTACATCATGCAACTGCGCTGATGGTAAAAGCAAGTCTGCATCCCAGCCTAAAATCTGGTCGGCGTAAATTCCGCCGCGAATGAGTTCATTTATGAGAATTGTCAGAAATATCTGTGTTCGTTCTATATGTCCGCCCGTTATTTTGTCCCGATTTTCAACCGTGTCCGCGATAACGCTGATAGTGGCGTTATGAATGTCGCGTACAGCCTGCTGGCTTTCTTTTATCAGCCTGTCCGTTTCAAGGTGCGTTTCAATTCTTCTTATCAGTACAGGCGGAGTAAAGGGTTTGTAGATAAAATCAAGCGCGCCCATTTCAAAACCTTGTATTTCCGATACTGCGTCATGCTTGGCCGTGAGGAAAATAACGGGGATAGGGCTTAGCTTTCTATCCGATTTCAGCACCTGCATTGCCTCAAAACCGTCCATTTCCGGCATTGCAATGTCAAGCAGAATAAGGTCTGGCGTAATTTTTTCCAATAATCTAAACATTCTCGCGGCGGAAGGTATGGCAAAAGTTTTGTATATGCCGTCCAACGCAACTTTTACTGCCATAAGGTTGGTGTCGTTATCGTCAACGATGAATATCGTTTTCATACACCTGACTGCTCCTTTCATTAATAAACCAATTCATTTGAACGGGACGTCTGGAGAAAGGAGGACGCTGTCCCCTACGGTCACAATATGATAAACGTTTTATATTGTCATAATACACTTGTTGCTTTTTTTATATTAGCAACGTTCATTGCTTTTTCTATTCCTTCTTCCGCCCATAAGAGCGCGGCTTCCGCAGCTTTGTCGAGCAGAACCGGCAGTTCGTTCCTGTTTTCGTCTGCAAAATGTCCCAAGACCCAGTTTCTCATATTTCCGCTTTCAGGCTTATTTCCCACTCCGACCCTGAGCCGCGGGACTTCGAGCGTTCCAAGCGCCCCGATGACCGATGCCAACCCGTTATGCCCGCCTGCAGTACCTTTTGCCCTTAACCGGAGTTTTCCGAAAGGCAACGCTGCGTCATCACAGACAATAAGCACATCTTCCGTGTCCATTTTATAAAAATCAAATACCTCACGCACGGATGCGCCGCTCAGGTTCATCCATGTGTGAGGTTTTAGCAGCGCCGTTCCTCTTGAAGTTCCAGTCATCCAAAATTCCCCGCCAAACTTTTTTGAAGGTGAAGGGGCGTTTTTCAGCGTGGATATGTGGTCAACGATAAGCCATCCTATGTTATGGCGGGTATATACATATTCGTAGCCGGGATTGCCGAGGCCCACTATAAGCTTCAAATTCTAATTCTCACCTTTTGCTGCTTTCCCCTTTGTAACAACCTCAACTTCCTTTTGTTCGGTTCCAGCCGAAGCATTATCTTCTTCCAAGCGCGGAGGCAGAATTGACGCTACAACTTCATTGGGATTTGTAATTATCACGTAATCCTGGACAGAAATGTCCCTTACATGTACCGAATCGTTTATTCCAAGCGCGGAAATATCAATAACAATTGATTCCGGCATATTCGCAGGGGTAGTCTCGATCTCAAGGTCTTTAACGTGGTCGATTATTCCGCCTCCTTTTATTCCGGGTGACTTTTCCTCACCGGTTATCACAACTGGGACATTAACGGTTATTTTGCGGCCGCGGATAAGCTTCATGAAGTCAATATGACTGATTTTGCCGGTGAGCACATTGCGTTGTACTTCACGAATAAGGCACATTTCTTCGCTGTTGTCCGGCAGGCGAACGTTAAGCCTCATCGTTTCCCAATGGCTCCCCCGGAGAAGCTTCGCTATTTGCGAGTGGTCAACCTTGCCCTTTATCGCTTCCTTAACTTCAGGCCCATAAAACACGCAAGGAACAAAACCCTCGCTGCGCATTACACGCAAAGCGCTTCTTGTCGATTTTTCTCTGCGTTCCATCACTATCGTTACTAACTCAGACATTATAAAACTCTCCTTTATTTATCAAATAGGGTACTTATTGATCTTTCATTATGAATTCGTACAATTGCCTCGGCAAAAAGCGGAGCTATTGAAAGCTGGGTTATTTTTTCGCACATTTTGGCTTCAGTCAACGGTATGGTGTCGGTAATGACTACTTTCTCGATATTGGAGTCCTTCAGCCTTTCAATGGCGGGTCCTGACAAGACGCCGTGGGTAGCGCACGCGAAAATACGTTTCACGCCGCGTTCCGTGATTCCTTTTGCCGCATTGCAGAGGGATCCGGCTGTGTCAATTATATCGTCCACAAGTATGGCGATTTTATCCTTTACGCCTCCGATAATATCCATGATTTCACAGAAATTAGCGACCTCATAAGAACGCCTTTTGTCTACTATTGCAAGGTCGGCGTTTATTGAAACCGCAAATTTACGCGCCCGTACGACCCCGCCGACATCCGGCGAGACTACGACGATTTGATTATCGTTTATCTCATTTTCCAACAGGTCATGGAAGTATGAAGCGAGCATTTGCATTCCTGTGAGATGGTCAACAGGGATGTCAAAAAATCCCTGAATCTGCCCGGCATGTAAGTCGGCTGTTATGACTCTGTTTGCTCCGCTTTCGGTTATTAAATTAGCTATAAGCTTTGATGTTATTGCTTCCCGGGGTTTACTTTTTCTGTCCTGCCGCGCGTAACCGAAGTATGGTATCACGGCGTTTATGCGTGATGCTGACGCGCGTTTCAGTGCATCCACCATGACAAGAAGCTCCATAAGATTATCATTAGCGGGGGAAGACGTAGGCTGTATAACATAAACATCGCAACCTCTGACGCTCTCCTCTATTGAAAGGCCAATTTCACCGTCAGAAAACCGATAAAGTTTTGAAACAGAAAGCCTTATTCCTAATTCACTGCATACACGTTTTGCAAAGTCATGATGTGCGGAGCCAGAAAAAATTTTAATCTCTGATGTACTAGCCATTTCTACCCACCGCCTTCCTCACGTTTTTTTTGAACCCATCCACCTATATTGATTTGTTTAGAACGAGCCACAGCAAGATTTCCATCCGGTACATTCTTGGAAATAGTTGAACCTGCGCCTGTTACTGTATCATTCCCAATCGTAACAGGCGCAATAAACATTGTATCACTTCCAATAAAGGCACGATCGCCAATAATCGTCTGCGATTTTTTGTGCCCGTCATAGTTGCATGTTATTGTTCCCGCGCCTATATTGGTGTTTTCACCTATCACAGCATCTCCTATGTAAGACAGGTGGGGAACTTTGCTGTTTTTGCCAATACGGCTCTTTTTGATTTCCACAAATTTGCCAGCAAAAGCCCCTTCGCAAATTTCAGTTCCTTCCCTGATGTAAGTGAACGGCCCGGCTGTTGTTCTATCATTGAATATACAATTCTCCGCAATTACGTTGGCAATAAGTGTTACATCGCGACCGGTTTTTACATTTGAAAGCGAGGACCAAGCTCCAATTTTACTGCCTTTTCCTATAAAGCTTTCTCCGAGAATATGCACGGAAGGAGCGAGAGTTACATCCTCCTCCAATACCGCCTTCGGGCTTATTATGACAGTTAACGGGTCGGTCATCCTCACCCCTTTCATCATCCAGTGCGAATTTATCCGCCTGATCATTCTGTTTGTCAATTCAGCAAGTTCAGAGGGGTCGTTTACCCCATGAAACTCATTTTCATCGGCTGTAAAAGCAAATGTTTTCATATCCTCGCTCTCATGTTTTCCCATGAGGGCTATTACATCAGGAAGGTAGTATTCTCCCTGCACGTTGTCATTTGACAGGTTATCTATGACCTTGAGCAGTTTTGAAACGCAAAAAATGTAGACTCCTGCGTTGACTTCATTTACTTTGCGTTCTTCTTCGTTTGCGTCCTTGTATTCTACTATCGAAATCTTTTCGCCATCCAAGCTCCGTATAACACGCCCATATGCTCCCGGCCTTTCCGTAACAAAGCTGAGCAATGTGCAGTCGGAAGAAGTTTTAACATGTTCATCTATGAAAGATTGAATAGTTTCGGTGGTAAGCATTGGCAGGTCGCCATTCACCACAAGGACATGGTCGTACCTGCTCCACCATTCACGCGATATCTGAACCGCGTGTCCGGTGCCAAGCTGTTCCCGCTGCCATATGGTATCCACATCAGGCCATGATGATTTGAGGTAATCCTCTATCATTTCTCCTTTGTACCCCACGATAACTGCGGTTGATCTTATTACTGTTTTATTTAATGCTCTCAAAATAAAGGAAAGAATTGGCTCATCAATGATATTGTGAAGCGCTTTAGGAAGTTCGCTTTTCATTCTGGTACCTTTGCCCGCCGCCATCACGAGCGCTCCTATATTTGACCGCACCATTATACCCTCCTATCCAAACCAAACATAAAGAAAGGGTCTTTATTATGGCTGTTTAATTAATAATACGATAAAATCCCCGCGCATGTGGATCATTTAATTAAACTGGCTGGGGTGGCTGGATTCGAACCAACGATGGCGGAACCAAAGTCCGCTGCCTTGCCGCTTGGCTACACCCCAAATAGAAGCGAAGAAATTATTCACCATAGAAGTTAATATGTCAAGCAGCCAGATAATTACAAATTTATTCGAAATCAGGGAAATTATTACTATTATACATGATTTTTAACGTTTTACGTTAATTGGTTCACCAGACTGAATTAAACTGACTTTTCTGAAATATACGAATTGATATTGAATCAGACAAAGAGTTTATGCGATATTTCGATGCATATCTGCTGAATTTTTGGAATCAAGGCAAGATCTCTTTCCTCCGTAAAGCGCATTGACGGACGCCCCTTCCCAAAGTTGAAAGCGGTCGCCCACGCGTACGACGCAGCGCATTGTAAAATATTTGTTAAAATAAGGTGGTCAAAATTTTGAGCCGGGGTGATTAATATGGAATTGATACAACTTGGAGAGAATAGCTGGTATATACCCGGTAGGGTAAATGTGGGATATTATGAAGAATCCGGAAAAGGTTATCTCATAGACACAGGATTGGATGATGATTATGGACGAAAGCTTCTTCGAACGATAGAGTGCAGAAAAACACCTCTCGCTGCGATAATAAATACCCATTCAAACGCTGATCATATAGGAGGGAATTCGTTCATTCAGCAACGTACCGGCTGCAAAATTTGGGCTGCAAGATTTGAAGCTTTGATCATTGAATCGCCTAAAATAGAACCTATGTTCCTTTGGGGGGCTTTTCCGTTTTCCGAAATAAGGAATAAATTTATGGAGGCGAAACCTTCAAAAGCAGATGTAATTCCAAATGAAGGGGCTGTAATGGATACCAGATTGACCGCCATCCCCCTGCCGGGGCATTTTCTTGATATGATAGGCGTATTGACTCCCGACAACGTGTTTTTTGTAGCTGACTCGTTATTCGACCCGGCGGTGATAGATAAATATCACTTTATGGTCATGCTCGACATAGCCTCCGCGCATAGCACATTTGACTTGATAGAAAAGAGCGGCGCGTCATGGTTTGTGCCGTGCCACGCAGAACCGGTGAAGGACGTCAAATTCCTTGTCGAGGCAAACAGAAATGCGGTTAGTAAACTATCCGAAGAGGTTTTGGCAGCCTGTGCGACCGCGCGTTCAAGGGAGGAGATTCTGGTAGAATTGGCGTCCAAACATGGAATTGAAATGGATGCATCCCATTTCTTACTGAATCAGTCTTCAGTCGCCGCTCATTTGACATGGCTTTCCGAAAAAGGCTTTATTGAACACTTTATGGAAGGATACCGCTTATTGTGGAGAAAATGTTGAGAGTGGAGAGTGGAGAGTGGAGAGTGGAAAAAGATAAAGACGGTATTGTGAACCTGTTTGTTTCTTTGCGAGCGCAACGCGGCGCCCCTTCAGGGTATGCCCTTTGGGACGCCTCTTTTATCCTTATTCTTTAAAAAACCGCGTAATCAATATCTCGTGTATCCGCGATAAACATGTGTCCTGGAGCGTGAGTTATTGCGAACTCCGGTTTTGTCGCCATAATAGCTGCCTGAGGGGTTACTCCGCATGCCCAGAACACGGGAATTTCTCCTTTATGGATAGGTACGGAGTCCCCGAAATCGGGTTTGCTGATGTCCTTGATCCCCAGAGCTTCCGGCTCCCCGATATGCACCGGCGCGCCATGTACCGCAGGGAAACGTCCCGTACAGAGCACAGCTTTTGGAATCAGCTCAGCAGGTATCGGGCGCATTGAGACGACCAATTGTCCACTGATGCGCCCTGCCGGAATGCATGCCCTATTGGTTATGTACATAGAAACGTTGCAATCCAGCTCTATGTGACGTACGGGAATGTTCGCCTGCAGTAACGCCCCCTCGAACGAGAAGGAACACCCAAGTAAAAAGCCCACAAGGTCGTCACTCCAGTATTTCGTCACATCTGTTGGTTCGTCTATGCACGTTCCATTTTTCCAGACCCGGTAACGGGGAAGATCGGTCGCTAGATTTGCTCCAGGAGCCACGATTTTTGGTTCAGTGTCTCCCGGTTCCGTAACGTCGAGGATAGGGCAGGGTTTGGGGTTGCGTTGCGCGAAGACCAGAAAATCATAAGCCAGGTCCTTTGGTAACACAACTAAATTGCCCTGCGCGTATCCGGAGCACATGCCCGATGTCGGGCGGTCCCATTTCCCTTCCCTGATCATCCGGCGCACATCCACAGGATTATGGCTGGCGTAATCCCTACATGTCGTCATTTGAAATCCTCCTTTATTCTGAACTGTTCTCAGTTATTGCAAACGATTTTTATTATTAACACTTCACACTGGCGGCAGGATGCTGCCCCTACTCGTAACAGGTATTTGCTTTTGTTTTTGACTCTC
>WRBZ01000009.1 GCA_009784305.1 Synergistaceae bacterium | reverse complement strand
TACACATATCCCTCGTATTATAGCCATTCCAGCGTTTTTCGGCATCACTGTTTCGGCTGCCGCCGTTGCTCTTTTCAGGTATATAAAAGGAGACCGGGCGATTGCATGGCAGCCGACGGAAAGGAACGCAGGTATGAAATATCCGAGCCAAGGAAACCCTGAGTAAAACCTCAAACAATTTCAGTAAAATGTTTAAACAGTTCCTGTGCCGTATTGTCCCATGAATGATCTTTCGCGTAAGCGACAATGGCGTCCCTGTCCCAGGTTTTCGCAAGCCCTCGCTCAATGGCGTCAGCGAAAGCTTCCGGAGTGCGATTTTCCACAAGAAAACCAAGATTTTCCGAGGTAATTATTTCAGGAACGCCCCAGGTAGAGTGAGCGACAACAGGCGTTCCACAGGCCATTGATTCAAGTATCACATTCGGCCAGCCTTCCTTTTCACTGGCCAGGCAACTGATATCAGCCGCAGAATAATACCGGTGCAATTTTGTGTTTTCAACTGCGCCGATCCAATGAATATATTCGGAAACGCCCAGTTCGGCCGCAAGTTTTTTCAGGAATCCGGAAAAATCTCCTTCTTCGTTGCCCCCGGCGCCTACAATAATATACCTAAGCTTGGAATACCCCTTTTTCCTTAAAATCGCAAGCGCGCGAATCAGGATATCGTTCCCCTTGCGTTTTACAATATGGGAAACGGAAACCATGTATTGCAATTGCGGATCAAGACCAAGCTGCGTTTGGGTAACCTGCCGGTCGGATGGGAAAAATCGCCTGGAATCCACTCCATTGGCGCTACGGCAACCTTTCTCTGCGGGAGCGCCGAGTTTGACGGCGCCATCAACCAATGCCTGCGAAACGCCAAAAAAGCGGCTGCATTTGCGAAGAGCAAAAATAACCTGTCGAATACGGATCGGGTATTTATATAGTTCATTTATATCGTGACCGCGGAGTGTTACCACAAAAGGCTTTTTCAATATTTTAGCCAGCAGCGCTCCGGCATAACCGTCTGGAAACCCCAGATGACAATCAATCAGGTCAAAATTATCTGGCTTGTTATATTTTCGAACCCATGCGTATACGGAGTAAGCCATAAATAAGCCTTCCAAAGGCTTAAGAATCGCCGGAATGGAAAAAAATTTCGGAAAAAAAGTCGGATAGTAGTTTTGATTCGTGGCGATAGGGATTTCATGCCGGTTACAATACCTGGAGATCAGTTTTTCGCCGGGAAACCACGGAATGGGTGAAATCACGGTTAAATCAACGTATTGTGACAGGGCATCCAGTCGTTGTTTGACGAATTGCGCGTGAACCGGCATTCGCAAATTGGGAAACATCGAAGAAATACTAAGCACCCGGATTTTATCGTTCATAATCTTCTCGTTTCGCTCATACCTTCCGCAGGCAAACCATCGGTACCTGAAAGCTCTCAAAAAGCTCTATTCCATTAAAAAACTGTACAATTTTATCGAATTCAGCGGTAAAATCAAGATTTGTGTTCTGTGAATACGACTGTCAGCCTGCGCCGGCGCAAAAAAGAGTTGACATGGCGTGTATTATTAACAATTTGGGATATCTGGCAGCAGTAGGGAATATGAAGAATATGTTCCACGGATATTGTCTTATTAAAAGTGTAATGCCTAATGAAGAAAATAGTCCTTCTTGATACGTCATATCCGATAAATAACCGTAATACAAAAATCCTGCTGTCTCTGTCAGGGTTCGAGCGATTCGTCATTACCTGGAACAGGGACAACCGTATGGTTGCTGCAAATGAAAACTGGACGGAATTTTTTTACACTGCCGCCGTACCGTATGGCGATCTTTTTGGAAAGCTGATGAAGATGTTTTCATATTCTTCATATATAAAAAAGCGTCTTAATCAAATAAAACCTGACTGTATTATTGCTTCTCACTGGCCTATGCTGGTCACAGCCGCCCTGATAAAACCAAAAGGGGTAAAGCTGGTGTATGAAAACCTTGATATACCCACTGCCGGAAGCGGCATCGTTTTGCACATCCTCCGGTTGATTGAAAGGATGGCATTAAAAAAAGCAGACTGCATTCTTCTGGCTTCAAGATTTTATAAAGACTTATACTCTTTTTACCGTAGACCTGTCCACGTTATAGAAAATAAACCTTTTCGTACCGCTCTTACAGATAAAGCCGCCCGGTTTTTTCACGATTCAGATCGGCTTAAAATATCGTTTATCGGAACGCTTAGATATTTTGATTGTATGCGCAACCTTATAATTGCCGTGGATAATCTTCCAATAGATGTATTGTTCTTTGGTGAAGGACGTGATTATCAACTACTGTACGATTTTTCAAAGGAATACGCAAACGTATATTTTTTTGGTCAATATGACTATGAAGATATAAAATGTATCTATGATCTATCCGACATTGTCTGGGCAGTGTATCCCAATAAGGATTATAACGTAAAATATGCAATATCGAATAAATTTTTTGAAAGTCTTGTATTTGAAAAACCTGCTGTTTTTGCAGACGGTACGGAACTCGGACGTTTTGTCGTTGATCAAAATATAGGGTTTGCCGTTGACCCGTATAAAACGGATGCTATCAGAAATTACTTCCTTAAAATACTTAATGATAAAAATATACTACCTGACAAAATCGCCGACATAAAGAAATATAACTCACTGAATTCCCTATACTGGGATGATTATATACAGAGTTTGAATGAATTGTTCAGTAAATGATTCAGAATGCAGAGGCAAAATGAAAACCATATTATTTATTTACGGCACCAGGCCAGAGGCAATAAAAATGGCGCCGCTTATCAGGGAATTCAGAAAAGATACCGATACGTTCGTTACAAAAATATGCCTTACCGGGCAACATCGCCAGATGCTTGACCAGACGAACAAATTTTTCGATATCCAAAGTGATTATGATCTCAATCTAATGTCGTCCAATCAAACATTGTTTGATATTACTGCAAGGTGCCTGACGGGGTTGAGCGACGTTTTGAATGAAGCCAACCCGGATTTGGTTTTTGTGCAGGGTGATACAACATCGGTAATGGCGGGATCTCTGGCAAGTTTTTACAGTCGTGTTCCGGTAGCGCACCTTGAAGCCGGTTTGAGAACGGGCAATAAGTATTCACCTTATCCCGAAGAAATTAATCGTATTATTACCGGTCATATCGCGGATTACCATTTCGCTCCCACGAATCGTGCTGTCCAGAATCTGCAGGATGAGGGCATAAAAAGAAATGTATATATGGTAGGCAATACCGTAATTGACGCTCTTTACCTTGGATTGGATATTATTAAAAATGGTACTGAAGATATATACGAAAGATATTTTTCGTTTCTGGATCGGTCGAAACGGACGATTCTCGTAACGGGACACCGACGGGAAAGTTTTGGCGGAGGACTTGAAAACATTTGCAGGGCGATAGCGTATATCGCCCGGGAATATAAAGACATACAGTTTATCTACCCCGTACATTTCAACCCTAATGTACGTGAACCAATTAACCGGATTCTGGGCAATAAAGAAAATATATTTCTGACAGAGCCGCTTGATTACCCGTATCTGATATGGCTTATGGAAAAATGTTTTTTGGTGCTGACGGATTCAGGCGGAATACAGGAGGAAGCGCCCGCTCTTGGCAAACCTGTATTAGTTATGCGGGAAGTGACAGAGCGGCCGGAAGGAATAGAAGCGGGAACGGCGAAAATTGTCGGAACTGATTACGCCTGTCTCATTGCCTCAATACGTGAACTGCTCGAAAACGAAACTGCCTATAATAAAATGGCGGACATTGTTAATCCCTACGGGGACGGGACATCGAGCATACAAATCGTGGAAATCATAAGAAATCTATGGAGGGAAACATCATGAGTATAAAGTCGTTTTTTTTACAGGTCGCAAAAAAACTCAGGTTGATGAACCGTGCAGATATATATAGAAGAAATGGAGTTAAAATAGGCAAAAGAACTCGCTTATTAGGTGATGTTCAGTTGGATTGGGAAAGAGGGTATTTAATAGAAATAGGAGAAAGATGCGTTCTAACATATTGTAGTATATTAGCACATGATTCCAGCCCGGTACGCACGTTTAGAAAAGCGAAAATCGGACGTGTTACGATAGGCAATCGATGTTTTATCGGGTATCATAGCCTCATCATGCCAAATGTAAGAATTGGAGATGACTGCATTATTGGAGCAGGATCGGTTGTTACAAAAGATATACCAGCGGGTTCAATTGTTGCGGGTAATCCTGCAAGAGTCATTATGAGCATGGAGGATTATAATAGAAAACAAGAAAAATATATAAAAGAAAAACCTGTTTTTACTACTTACTTGCATCCTGGAAAGGGAGAAAAGAAAAAGACGGAAAAAGATAAGTTAGAAGAAATAGAATTGCTAAAAGACACATGGGGATATAATTAGAATCTGTCTATAGTGACGGATGTGACGGCTTATCAATTATCCCTTTTTAAAGCAGTAGTCAGGTAAAGTCACAACTTAAAGACGTCGCCACAGAAACTGGTTAATGGCCATTTTTCGAGTTGTGACTGCTCAGTACCCCATTGCCAGCTTGCCGGAACAGAATAATTAAACGACATCCCTTTTCCTACAGGTACTAATCCGCGACAAACAGCAGCCCTGTGTAAATACTTTTTATTTGAAATGATTTCCAGCACGCTGCAGTTGCTTGCAAAAAACAATTCCAGGCAATGAGACACCAGTGCTGTCGAATTTCCAGTATCGTTGCTGACTAATGCGTAATCCACCAGCGACATCAATTGAAAACCATGGTATTTTTCCGCCAACGGCTTGTTCTGAAACCGCTCCTTCAGAATCATATATGCCAGACTTTCACCGGTTTTTTTCTCCGAAATCAGCCACGCCGACATCATGCCGTTTTTTCCCGCTACTTCAAATTTACGCCGTAAATAATCAATATGTATTCCAAAATGCAGTGATTGTTTCGATGCAATTCGTTCCAACAATTCCTGAAATTGCTGATCAGAGAAATCTGTTATCCGGCGGCAAGCCGTGTGTCCAAGCGAAATTTTATTACGGCTTCGCACACACCAAGAAGCGAAACCAATTATGGGATTCAATACTTTCGCAACAATATTTCGCAATGTCTGCCGTGAAATCTTCACTTCCAATAATGGCGCTACTGTGCGTAACATCAAAAATCGTTTCGCGTATCCCATCTGTGTGAATCTCAATTTTTTAAAAATACGTTGAGTTATTTCAGTAGAATTAACTGAACCGCGGCCGATTCCTAAATTGTGAAAATATTGCGTTGCTGTTTGCTGCAGTCGTGTTGACAATCCCCTCCTGCGAAATTGTGGGTACGTATAGTTGTCTCCCGTCCAAGCCCATTGCCTGTCTTTGCCGTCTATGGTTAATAGATCGGGAATGGCGCGCATGTACGCGCAAATTCTTTCTCCATGCGACAAATAGAAGAAGATTGGAAAATTGTCATCTGCTCCAGGAAACTGACGCGCCGATTCGAGAAAATCCGGAGCCAATAGTTTAGATACGGCGTGCTGTTCACTCACCAACCGTTTCACATCACGAAAACAAACTACGTGAAATTTATAGTCCTCGTTTTGCTCCGGCTCAGATGTAAAACCGTATTCTTTAGTCATTAAATCGCGCGAAGCAGGTCTGCGAAAATCCATCTTCATAGTTTCTCGGTTTAGGGTTAGACGAACGCGGCTACGATCGCGCGCAGGTCGTGCAGTGTCGGCCCTGGATCCCAGGTTACATTACCCTCAATGAGAGAAGGACCGTCGTCGGTGATCGCGACATCCCATCCGATTGTTCGCAACGGCATAAAAATCTTTGCAGCGCGCAAAACGAGGCTGTACGTTTCTGCAGCGAATGGAAGCTGGAAGTCTGCAAATACGATATCTGTATCGGGATGTCGCATAGCTAATGTGAGTCCGTGATGTGCAATTCCCGGCGCGAAGACGTGATCCAGATTCGCACGTACAAGATCGACTGTGGCAAGAAGGTTGCCTGACGCACCGAATGCGAAGTTGTCAAACACGTTGCCTCTCGTGATAATTTTCAGCCACGCTATTGGTACAGTCGCATGCCCGTCGTGGTCGACGAAAGTCACGGCGCGTAACGTCTGTAAGTAGCTTGACCCTGACAACCGTACAAGGTCGCGATGTGGGTGTATTCGGTCCTGTATGAGCCAGCGTTTGTATTCCGGCCATAGTTGCATCAACGTACTAATCTCAACCGGTGCGTTATTCACATCGAAGAATCGACCGTTTTCAAAGTGGAGTACTTGCACGCCGTGCCCATGAACGCCGTTTACCGGTTTTAAAACCATGTCGCAGGGCTTTTCATTTGCCATAACCTTGCCGAGTTGTGCCTGATCACGGACGACCGGGATCTCGTCGTGGATGTCCCCCCCCCCGGATCGACGACCGCGCGTATCCGGGGCGAAGCAAGGCCATGTTTTATACACAGGCGAGCGAAGACAAGTTTGTCCTCCGTGTACGGAAAATATTCCCTCGGGTTGATTCGTAACTGCGTCTCAAATGTGCAATGTTTGCTCACATAGGTGGCAGGCTTGACAAGACTGTCATCACCCAAGAAGCCGAGCATAAAGACCTCTGTTGGAGAATACTTCGGAGCACCGACTAGTTTTATGAAGCGTAGAATCGCACGCGCAAGACAAATGCCGTTTGCGCGCGCCGCCTTACGCAACTCGACTAAATCCGTAAATCGCCTTTTCAGCCATGGGATAAGATGATTAATTTGCATTTTCGTACCTGCCTCTTTCGCCAAGATTTGTTTACTATTTATTGTATGTCCACTTTTCCCTCAACGCCCCGGCGTTATGCAACAGGAGTCATGGGAATACCCAGTAAAGCTCGATCATGTTGACCTGAAAAAACGCTTGATACGACTTTTGAAGCCGGTCTTGTCAAGAGCCGACACAATTCCGCGCGATAGTGATTCCATCCCGGCATGCAGTATGACCCAGGATTTGTTCCGCAGGGTGGGCCTGAAATAATAAAGATCTGCGCATCGGACGTTGCCTGTTGAAAAAAGCGCCTTGTGAGCACCCTCGCCCTCGGTGAAATCGAATAAGCGCCAACGGTGTTCACCAAAGAGTTTCTCCAACGCCAGATACTGCAGAACCGTTCCGGGCGAAAGACCCGCCATTGCCTGATCATAGCCGAGGTGATCATACATAACTATTCCATTACGAATCGGGCTGTAGAGGTAGGCGGCAGGCTTATCTCTGCTGAACAATAAATATGCTCGAACGGAATCAGCTTGCGCCAGTCTTCTCATCTCCGCTTGAAACTCGGAACTTGAAGGAAGACCAAGGTGAAGCAGACGTTCCTGATAACCGCACGCGGATAAACGGCGAGCAATTGGGTAGAACTCCTCGAGCTGTTGCGGGGTGTGATACTCGCGGAAGTCCAAAACTCCGTCTGATGCGTCGCGAAACTTTCGGACCTTGCGAGAGAGCGATGATCGAGTCTTTGACGAGAACTTTCGGCAGTAATCCTCAAATGATCCGGATAGATCGATGTAATAGCGGTCATAGATGCTGCGAGCATATCGCAGACAGCCCTCGACATAGCAAAGACGAGGTTGTTTTCCGTCGCTTATTGGATGTGATCGCGCTATAGCCCCATCCACTTCGACAGGTAATGTCTGCGCGGATATATATAGTTCATTTTTCTGTTCGACTATTTCATCCAGCGATGACTTAAGCGCCAGCATTTGAAAGCGAACCGTAAAAAGCGGCTTTTCGCCTAGCATGAATCGCAGTGGTATCTGCTTACACCGCATGTCCGGCATTATACGTGCCTCCTCGCAAGTTGTTGGGTATAACGGCTGGACGGGTAGGAAAATAATCTGCATTTTCTATTTAGTCCTCCGTTATCCTCCGACTCTATTTATTTTTGATAATGGGTATATGTCAACTTTTTGGCCTCGGTACTGCCCGGAAGCCGCTACATCCTTGCACAAAGCTTGATTTTACTGTCGAATTTCGTAAAATGGTAGCTTTTTTTGGAATGGGCTTGAACGAAAAAACTGACTGTCGCACGAGTGTCCTTAGCTTGTTTGGGAAAGCTGGTGTGTTCCGTATCGGTCTGGCTAAACATGTTCGTACCGTATTAGCGAAATACCATTTCCTGTAAAATACAGCTTGTGTTATTGTATTGTGTTTGTCCGGTAAACAGCGATTATCAGATACCATTTAAGTATATGGTGAAAATTCATGTTAAACGTTTTTTATACAATCGATACGGAATTTTGGCCGCGAAAAGACATCTCCGTGGATTTTCAGAGAGATATTTTTGGACACACTCCGCAAGGAGATTTCGGTTTGGAATTTCAATTGAAGATGTTCGCTGAACACGGATTGAAAGCTGTCTGTTTTGTTGAACCGCTCCACACAATAGCTCTTGGAAATGAGTTTCTCAAAGAAATTATACGAATTGTTCGTAAATATGGACATGATCTTCAGTTGCACCTGCATACGGAATGGCTGTCAAGGTTGGACAAATCGTTGCTTCCTTCTGGGCGACATGGACAGAATCTGCATTGCTTCACCGAAGAAGAGCAAACACAACTTATTGCCTTGGGAATAGAAAAACTGAGGGATTGTAACGTGGAATCTCTCGCGGCCTTTCGTGCCGGGAATTACGGGGCTGACAATGCAACACTACGAGCCCTGGTTCGAAACGGTATCAAATATGATTCCAGCTATAATATTCCCTATCTTGATTCCGAGTGCAAAATCCAAACGGATGCCCGGCTTAATCAACCGGCGGAAGTTGAAGGTTTATTGGAAATTCCAATCAACAATTTCAGAGATTTTCGAGGACTCAGGCACACGCAATTATGTGCTTGCTCATCTGAGGAAATGGAAAATGTCCTGCTTCAAACCTGGAAAAAGGGGTGGAATTCCTTCGTAATTGTGTCCCACAGTTTCGAGTTGATACAGCGTGGTCCGATAATTTCAAAGTGCCGTGTTAATCGAATCAATGTGAAACGATTTCAACGCCTTTGCCGTTTTTTGAGCGGCAATCGGGACAAATTCCGAACTTGTACATTTAGTGCAGTACCGGATTTTACCGTTTCGCCCGATCTTGTTTTGGAACAGATCTCGATGAATCCGTTTTTGACTTTTGGTCGTTTACTTCAACAAGCACGCCAACGTTTGCCATTTTGACTTTCTTTTATTCTTGAACCTACTGTACAGGAACCTGCATATACGTGATCTGGATGTATGTTAATCTAATTCACCCAAATAAAGCTTTTCCAGTTTTTTTATAACGTTTTTCATATCGTAATCATTAAGGCGATTGGAATATGTGCCTTTAATAGTGTCATCTAAAATTATATCGCACCATTTTTCAGGCGATTCATCAATGTTTAGCGGGAAAACCTTATCTGTAACAAATGCCTCTTCGTAAATTCTATCTGAGACAACGCATTTCAATCCCGACGCTTGAGCCTCGATTAAGGTTACTGGTATGCCTTCAAATAAAGATGGAAGAACAAAAACATCCATAGCATGAATAAGCTCATTAACGTCTTTACGGTTTTTTAAAATAGTAACCTTATCCTGTAGATTTAACTCTTCTATTTGAGCCAGAACATTTTTTTCAAGTCCGCCGTCGCCTATCAGGAATAAATGCGTATCGGGGTTTCTCAGGAGCGCTTCATTAAAAATTTTTATTATGAATATATGATTTTTAACCGGAATCATCCTGCCGACATGACCAATAACAAACGCTTGCTGCATGATGCCGATTTCCGAGCGGATTTCAGCTTTTGATTTCCCTGGATTTTTAAACCGTTCCATATTGATGCCATTTAAAATCGTTACTGTATTATCAACGGAAAAAAATTCGTTTAACTCACTTTTCATGGCATCGTGAAGCGCGATAAGGCGGATATTCTTATTTTTATGCAGGTACTCCTGACGGCTTTTGTGTTTTGTTTTTTTACCAAATATTTTTTTTGCGTCGGTATGTATCGTGAAAAAAATCTTTGCGTTATTCCTCTTTGCATAATCATTTGCGGCTCTTCCGGAACTAAAGCGATTAAATAAGGAAAGATGTATATGTATAACATCGGGCTTTTCTTTCTTTAAAGCACGATATGTCCTTAAATAGCCATGCCTTCCGAAGACTTTCCAAAAAGCTCTGCTAATAAGACTAAATTCGAAGTGTCTGTAAAGATACACAACCTTTTTGCCCGCCTCTTCAAGTTGTATTTCATTAGCCGTATCCATTTTTCGATTATTAACAATAACAGTTGTATCAAATTTATTATCATCGAGCATAATGGCATAGTCTTTTACAAGAGATTCAGCGCCGCCCGTAGGCAATTGCGGTACAAGCTGGACAACTTTTATTTTCTCATTTCTTATCATTATATATCGAAAAGCTCCATCTTTTTTGGGGAGAGCGGGTATACTGCACGCATTTTTATGTCTTTGCGAGCGTGACCGCCGCACTCCATTGATTTTGCAATGACCGCATATATCAACTATCCACGTTCCTTAACCGCTGAGAAATTGTGCCCCGTCCGTTTTCGCAATGCACGCGGCTTGATTTTACGTTGGCATTTTGTAAAATCCGAGCCAGGATATTTCATTGGGTTTCGTAACGAGGGCGAGAAAGAGGGCGTGTATAAAAGGCGCGCGCCGGGAAGGCGACGAAGGCAGATAGGACAATATGTCTAAGAGACCGAACAAGCGCAATACAGTAGACATGCCCTCTTACGTGCCCGCAGTAGAAATTCCGTGAAATATCCGGACTAGAGTATTATACTTGATTTGGATGTGAGGGCAGCAGTTTCGCGGCGTCGTTTAGCACCGTATCCTGTATGTTCCAGTTTTGGGAAACTCTGAGTAATTGGAGAAAATATACATGGTTAAATCCATGAAGCAAATAATCAGGGCGATCTTCAATGCCGCCCGTAGTTTGATGATTGCCGTCATCCCCGGGGTATTTGACCGGTTGTTTTACCTGATAAGCCTTAGGCGCCGCTGCAATCTGAAGACTCCTATGAGGTTTAGCGAAAAACTAATATGGCTGAAAAGGTACTGGAGGGATCCCCGCGCTTACGTCTGCGCGGATAAATACGCCGCCAGGCAGTATTTGCAGGACCGCGGATTCGGTGATCTTCTTATCCCTTTGATCGCAGTGTACTCATCCGTGGAAGAATTCAATTTTGACGAGCTGCCTGAGCAGTTTGCGCTTAAAGCCGCGCACGGAAGCTATATGAATATCATTTGCAGGGATAAATCCAAAGCCAGCCGCAGCGAGATAACAAGTAAAGTGAAACAATGGCTGAAAACGAATTTTTATCACCATTATGCCGAATACCCATACTCGGCAATGCCTCGGCGCGTGGTTTGTGAGCAACTAATGACGGAACCGGGGCAACAATCTTTGACGGAATACAAGATTATATGCTGCAACAGTGTTCCGAATCTTATTATGGTTTACTATGGCCGAGAAGGCGGAGACGCCTATACCTGCTGTTACGATCTGGAATGGAACAAACTCCCCGTGTATTCTGGAAAATACACAAAAGCGGAAGCTGTTCTTCCTCGCCCGCAGCTGCTGGAATATATGCTTGAGATAGCCGGGGAATTATCCAGTGGGTTTCCCTTTATGCGTGTTGACCTGTATGAAATTTGCGGCAAGGTTTACTTCGGTGAAATGACATTTTTCCCAAACGCGGGAGTATGCTCTTTCATACCCGATGAATACGACCTGATTGTTGGCAGCAAGTTGACTTTACCGAACAGGATTTAAAGGAATGTTTTATGTCAAAGTTAAAGAATGCGTATAAATGGTACATAAAACAAGTAGAAATTTCTGCCAAGGAAAAAGAACTTCGTGGGTATAAACGTTTATATTCATCGGTAAAACTTACACCTGCGCAGGAAAGAGAAATACACGGAATCTGGAAGGAAAACTACGGCAGAAAGATATCCTTGAATTGGCATCGTTTATATCAGAGTTTTTATCATAATTCTATCGGAGGCGGGTATAATAAATATTATTTCCCGGAGCATATATTTGAAACCGAATTAATACATATTTTAAATCCACGCGGCCTAAAAAACTGCCTTGCGGAAAAAAGCTTAATGGAGTTTTATTTTTCCGGCATAGGTCAAGTAAAGACACCTAAGACTGTATTAATGAATTGCAACGGTTATTATTATAACGCAGATAGAAGAATAATAACAAGAGAACGGGCAAAGTCCATATTACAAACTGCAGGGGACATTGTGGTAAAGCCGTCAATAGACTCAAGTTCCGGAAGGCTTGTGTTATTTTTTAATTTTACTAATCAGCAAGGCGATAATAAACTAATAACCAACCCCTGCGATTTGCTTGATTATTATAAGCAAAACTTTATTGTGCAGGAACGCATAATACAGCACCCATCACTCGCAAAACTGCATGATAGTTCAGTAAATACAATCAGGATCAACACGTATATACTGGATTTCGCGGTCTATAATTCGCCAATTGCAATGAGAATCGGCTGCGGAAATAATCGCACAGATAATCTACATGCAGGTGGAATCAGCGTTGGCATCGATATTGAAGGCGCGCTTAAAAGCGTCGCATTTACTAAGAATCAACGTATATATTATAAGCATCCGGATTCCGAAGTTAGCTTTGAAGGATATCGTATACCAAAAATTTCCCACATGGTAGAAAAAGCAAAAGAACTACATGGTAGAATTCCGCATGTCGGCATTATTGCCTGGGACATGACTTTAGATGATAATGAAAATATTGTTGTTATAGAATGTAACCTTTCATATCCAGGCATTTGGTTCCCGCAGGCTCTTAATGGAGAATCATTTTTCGGCGAGAACACTCCTAAAATGATAGCTATGTGCAGAAAATGTAATTAATTTACACTGTATAAATGAAAAATATAATATAACGCTTTGCAAATAGCTGTTTACCGTTATAAAAGCAACGCATTAATGGATATTTAATTTACCATTGTTAACTAAAACCATGTAATGAATTTAGTCTTTTCCTTAGAAATAGAGGTAATTTA
>WRBZ01000008.1 GCA_009784305.1 Synergistaceae bacterium | reverse complement strand
GAAGCTAAAATGCTTATGTTTATCATGGCAGCGATAATCTGAATATCCTTTCAAAAACCAGCCATATTCCCGCTGAACTTATGCATGACGCAAGAATGTTTTCCGCTATATTCTTTGTATTAGTCGTAAGGTATGCTATAAAACCTGATTTTGGGGTAGATTCTTCTGACACGGGGACTTTGCGGTTCCATATGGTTCCCAATATGAATGAAAATATGAATGAGGCTTTAATGGTTCCTGTTTTCTCGAATATTAAAGCGAAAACAATTGAGCATATCAGCGTGAGGATTAACTCAGTTTTGCTGCAATGAAAATATGATTTTTTTTCATTTCCGAAAATATAAATTCCCAATGCACTCATACATAATAAAATTCCGAGGATGAATGGATATGTGTTGGTCATAGGTGATTCGCCTGTGATCCTTATCAGTGTAAACGCACGGGCTGCGTAAATTGCACCCGTTATGAAAACAATTACACCAATTATTCTAATCTCTTTATCCTCCTGCCATCACCAAAGCAAAAACTTTTGCATTGTTGGTCATGTGTTCAATTTCAGCATATTCATTAGGTTGTTGCGCCAATCCGCTAGTATTTTGCTGCCAAACAACTGTTGGGATCCCTTCATGTCTGAAAAACACTGAAAAAGTACCTATTCCACAACCGCCAAATCTGGGCTTCACGTTAAGCACTTCACTTATAGCTTTTTCTAGAAGCTTCGCTATAGGAGAATCCGGGGACGTTCTTGGAGCAGGGTCATCGCGCTCTGCTATGCTAAATTCAATTTGAGCTCCGGTTTGAGACATTACATTTTCCATAACTTCCTTAACTATCTTTATAACATCGTCAAGCTTTACATGCGGAAGCACACGGCAGTCGAACGATAGCTTTTCGAAACCTGGTATGACATTAGCGCTAACAACATTTATGTATCTTCTTGTTGGCTCAAATGTAGAGTATTCTTCCGGTGAAAACAATTCGTTTTTATCAGGAAAGGTTTTATGAAGCGTTTCATCCAGTATGACGGAAAAAATATTCGCCACCCGGCATGCATTTATCCCATATTCGGGAGTGCTGGCGTGACACTGTTTCCCACTGACTGTAAATTCCATCTGCAGCAATCCTTTTTCCGCTATTTCAATAAAGCTCCCTGTGTTCTCTCCACCGTCAGGAATGAGGATCATATCATCTTTACTGAAATTAACGATTTTTTTCCTTATCATTGGTTCAATACTGTAGCGGCTCCCCATCATCTCGTCCGCTACAAATCCTAAACATATTTCATATTCCGGAGTTATGTTCAGATTTTTCAACGCTTTCAGAGCGTATATCATTGCAATTGCAGCATGTCCGTTATCGTTTGCTCCCCTTGCATATACTCTGCCATCCTTAACCACAGGATTAAAAGGGTCAGTGTTCCACAATGTACGGTCGCCTGCGGATACAACATCGAGATGACAAAACATCCACAAACGCTGCTGTGTTTTACCGGGGGTGTACAAAATTAACGACGGGCGATTGCCGGTATGCGATTTTTCATCAGGTATCCTTATCCATTCAAGTTTCGCACCTTCACCAAGTCCCTGTTCTTTTATAATTTTTAATACTTCCTGTGCTTTAGCTTCCTCTCCCTGTCCTCCATGATGAGGGGATACAGCCGGAAACTGGAGTATACGGCACAAAGACTTTGTCATCTCGTTTCTTAGAGATTCTATTTCCTGTAAAATATCGTCTTTCAGTCCATTATTGTTCATAGTTATTATTTACCATCCTGCCATCATTAAGGCAAAAACTTTCGCGTTGTTAAGCATGTATTTTATGAGGGCGTATTCGTTAGGCTGATGCGCCTGCCCGTCAACATTTTGCTCCCAAACGATGGAAGAGATTCCTTCATGTCTGAAAAATACTGAAAAAGTCCCTCCCCCTACCCCTCCGAATCTGGGTTTTACGTTGAGCACTTCACTTACGGCCTTAGATAAGAGTTTCGCTACAGCAGAATCATGAGATGTGCATGGAGCAGCGTCATGGCGGCTTAATACGTTTAATTCAACATTGGCGCCAGTTTGCGACATTACGCTTTTCATAACTTTTTCGACTGTTTCTATAACACCATCAAGATTTATATGCGGAAGCACACGGCAGTCGAATGATAATTTTTCCACTCCGGGAATGACATTGACACTTGCAACATTGGCATATCTTCTTGTAGGCTCAAATGTGGAGTTAGCTGGTGTAAACAATTCATCGCAGTCAGGGAATGATTTATGCAGCGCTTCGTCCAGCATTACGGAAAGCATATTAGCCACGCGGCATGCATTTATCCCTAAATCAGGGGTGCTGGCGTGACATTGTTTTCCATAAACGTTAAATTCTATCTGTAATAGTCCTTTTTCAGCTATCTGTATGAAGTCCCCTGCACTTTTCCCTCCATCAGGGACAAGTATCATATCATTTTTCCGGAAATCTATTATTTTTTTATTTACCATTGGTTCAATACTGTATCGGCTTCCCGTTTCCTCATCCGCCACAAACCCTAAACATATTTCATATTCCGGAGTTATATTCAAATTCTTCAATGCTTTCAGAGCGTAAAGCATTGCTATTCCAGCCTGTCCGTTGTCGCTTGCTCCTCTTGCATATACTCTGCCATCCTTTACCAAAGGTTCAAAAGGGTCAGTGTTCCACAAAATCCGGTCGCCTGCGGATACAACATCAATATGGCAAAACATCCATAAACGCTGCTGCGTTTTACCAGGGCAGTATAGTATTATTGACGGGCGATTGCCGGTCTGCGATTTTTCATCGGGGATCCTAATCCATTCAAGTTTTGCTCCTTCAGAAAGTCCCTGTTCATCAATTATTTTTGATATTTGCTGCGCTTTTGCTTCCTCTCCCTGTCCTCCGTGATGTGGTGATACAGCCTCAAATCGTACTATACTGCATAAAGAATCTATCATCACCTTTTCAAGATTATCAATTTCCTGAAAAATTTTATCCTTTAGCTCATTTCTGCTCATATTCACCATATAAACCTCCTGCCATCATCAAAGCAAAAACTTTTGCGTTGTTGATCATGTGTTCTATAAGGGCGTATTCATTAGGCTGCTGCGCCAGTCCGCCTGTATTCTGTTCCCAAACAATGGTAGGAATCCCTTCACGTTTGAAAAATACTGAAAAAGTTCCTATTCCTGCACCGCAAAATACGGGCTCAATGTTTAGCGCTTCACTTATGGCTTTATCCAAAAGTCTAAATTCGGGGACGTGCTTGCAGCAGCGTCATCGCGTTCTATTATACTAAATTCTATCTTGGCTCCAGTTTGGGACATTACCTTTTCTATAACTTCCATAACCGTCATTATAACATCGTCAAGATTTATATGCGGAAGCACTCGACAATCGAACGACAGCCTTTCCATCCCGGGAACGATATTAACGCCTACAACATCGAAGTTTGAGTATATAAAATACAGTACAGTATAATCTAATGTATATAATTATTATGCTCCTGACATCAACAACGCAAAAACTTTCGCGTTGTTGAGCATATATTTTATGATGGCGTATTCGTTAGGTTGATGTGTCTGCCCTTCTGTATTCTGCTCCCAAACAACGGAAGAAATCCCTTTATGTCTGAAAAATGCAGAAAATGTCCCTCCACCTACACCTCCGAATCTGGGTTTAACATTAAGTACTTCATTTATGGCTTTTGATAAAATTTTCGCTACAGTGGAATCTGGAGATGTACATGGAGCAGCGTCACTGCGGTTTATTACATTCAATTTCACCTTGACGCCGGTTTGTGACATTACACTTTCCATAACTTTTTCAGCAATTTTTATAACATCGTCAAGTTTTATATGCGGAAGAACCCGGCAGTCAAAAGATATTCTTTCCACGCCGGGAACAATGTTAATACTGACAACATTGGTGTATCTTCTTGTAGGCTCAAATGTGGATTTATTCGGTGTAAATAATTCATCACAGTCAGGAAAAGCCTTATGCAGCTCTTCATCCAGCGTTACAGACAAAATATTTGCCGCTCGGCATGCATTTGATCCCAAATTAGGTGAGCTGGCGTGAGTTTGTTTCCCAATAATTGTAAATTCTATCTGTAATAATCCTTTTTCAGCTATCTCGATAAAGTCCCCTTTGCTGTCTCCTCCATCAGGAACAAGGATCATATCATCTTCTCGGAAATCTACTATCCCATTATTTACCATTGGTTCAATACTGTAGTGGCTCCCAGTTTCTTCATCCGCTACAAACCCTAAACATATTTCATACTCCGGAACTATTTTTAGATTTTTTAATGCTTTCAGCGCATAAATCATTGCTATTACAGCTTGTCCATTATCATTTGTTCCCCTTGCATACACCTTTCCATCCTTTATTACAGGTTCAAACGGATCATTATTCCACGATGACCTGTCACCTGCAGATACAACGTCAATATGGCATAATATCCATAGACGCTGCTGTGTTTTCCCTGGCGTACGCAGAATTATAGACGGGCGATTGCCGGTATGCGATTTTTCATCAGGTATCCTGATCCATTCTAATTCTGCACCTTCTGTAAGCCCCTGTTCTATTAATATTTTAGATATTTCCTGCGCTTTTGCTTCCTCTCCCCGTCCTCCGTTATGAGGGGATACGGCTGGAAATCGTACTATACGGCATAAAGACTTTATCATCTCACTTTCAAGATGCTCTATTTCCTTGAGAATATTATCTTTCAGCCCACTTATTGTAATCATTCTTTATTATTCCCCTTCCAACAGGATTTTTTTACCGTTCATCAGATATTGCATTCCTGAAATCACGGTCAATGCCATGGCTATCCACATAGCAATCATCCTTCCTGGTAAATTCAATATAAGAAGTATTATAGCTATTATTTGGGTAAATGTCTTGATTTTACCCCCTGGAGAAGCAGCTATCACAACTCCTTGCGCGGCAGCAACAAGGCGAAGTCCCGTTACCACAAATTCGCGCGTTATTATTATCATTACCATCCACGATGGAAGACGATTAAGCTCGACTAATGCCAGCAAAGCAGCGATCACAAGAACTTTGTCCGCTAGAGAGTCAATAAATTTTCCAAGAGTGGTCACTAACTTGAATTTTCTTGCTATATATCCATCGAGCGAGTCAGTTATTGCCGCAACTATAAAAACAGTCACCGCCAGAAGGTCTCCCAATGAAACTTCTATTCCCCATTGTTCAAAAAATCCTACCGGCGCTTTTATCCGTATAGTCAAAAAAATAAGTACGAGCGGCGCAAGGAAAACTCTGCTCAAACTCAATATGTTAGGAACACTGAACAATGCGGTCTTTGCCTTGGTTACCCTTTGTTTAGCTCTTGCCTTTGCTTTTGATATTCTTTCTCTGGCATTTGTCCGTACTCTTGATATTCCAGATTTAAAACCCATTTAGAGCCTCCGCTTTTTTTACTTTATTGCATATAAATTTTTGGAACTCTTCTCTGAATAATAGTTGGTATTTCATAATTTATGGTGTTTCTTTCATAAGCCATCTCTTCCGGTAAAATGATATTATCTCCTTGTTTACCAATAATAACTGCTTCATCTCCAATTTTAACATTTTCAATACCGGTCACATTAACCATCATCTGATCCATACATATAGTTCCCACAACAGGACAGCGCTGGCCATGTATCAGTACTGACATTTTCCCTGATAAAGCTCTTGTGATTCCGTCGGCATATCCTATAGGCAAGACGGCTAAGTGTTCTTTCCCTCGTGTTATGTAACGAAGTCCATAACTTATTCCTGTGCCTGCTGGCAGGCTTCGTATCAGAACGATCCTGGTTTTTACTTCGAACGTTGGAAGCAGGGTTATCGGATACGCACATACAGTTTCCGAAGATGGCATCATTCCATATAAAGCTATGCCGGGGCGTACCATATCAAGATGTTTGTCCGGATGTCCCAATATACCTGCGCTATTGCAAACATGACGTTTTACATTAAGTCCTTTTTGCCTGATAATTGTAAGAGCTTTTTTGTATTCGGAGAACTGATGGTTTGTCCAATCCGGACGGGATTCGTCAGCCGCTGCAAAATGAGTGAATACTCCTTCAATATCAATGGATGACAGTGGTAAAATCCTTTCTATAGCGTCCTTAAACTCACTAACAGTGAATCCTACCCTTCCCATACCAGAATCAATTTTTATGTGAAGTTTTGCTGTTTTTCCCTGTTTTTCCGCTGCTTTACTCATTGCCAATGCAAATTTTACATCCGTACATGCGGCGGTTATGTCGAGGTGAACTAATTCTTCGGCTGAACTGTACTCGTATGCTCCGAGAACAAGTATTGGATTCGTTATGCCGGCGCTGCGCAATTCAATGGCTTCATCGGGGGTTGCAACTGCAAAATACTTGCACCCTTCCTCAATAAGGGCGTTCGCAGTTTCTACAGCTCCATGCCCGTAAGCGTTTGCTTTAACTACGGCGTAAATTTCCCGCCCTTTAACATAAGAACGTATGCTGCAAAAATTAGCGCGAAGGTTTTTCAGATTAACTTCCATACGCGTAGGGCGAAAACTTTTTCCCATTTTAATCACCCAATCAATTATTTTTATTATCTCTATTATAATGTGTTTATTATAAAAAAGTATAAAATGATTGAATTCATTTCATTCAAGGAGTTGTTTAAACAATGAGCGCATTTCATTATAATGTAGCTTTTGGGCTTGGAAGCAACTTGGAAGGAAGACTGCATAACCTGCGCGAAGCTGCAGAAAAACTTGCATATTATGGTTTTATTATTGAAAAGAAAAGCAATGTATTTGAAACCGAGCCTTGGGGAGTTGCTGATCAGCCTTCGTTTCTGAATGCGTGCGTCAGGACAAGGATAGACAAGAATCTGTCTCCTGTAAAAATATTGAAAATCATAAAAAAAATAGAATCCGTTATGGGCAGAAAAAAAAGTTTTCGCTACGGGCCGCGGATCATTGATATTGATTTGCTACTTATAGATTACATGGTTTATGAAAATTCGTTCTTAGCCATTCCTCATAAGGAAATCTTCAACCGCGCGTTCGTTCTTTATCCGCTCTCGGAAATCTTTCCGCACTGGACTCATCCCATTACAGGCGAAAAAGTCAGTAAAACTGCTTTGAAGTATCCATGCCCAGTCAGAGTTGTGAAGCTTTAACAGTTTTTTCGAATTCAGAATTACACATTCTGAATTATCGCATAGATACCTACAGAACCTTCATGCACTTCTACTTTTATCTTACGGTTTTCAGGTTTATTGCTTATTGCATACGGGTGTTTCTGAATTATTCTTGAACGGGAAATATTCCACCTGGCTCCACTTACGGAAACTACGCTTGATGATTCAAGGGCTATCAATGAAAAAGCAAGAGGCTCTTTTTTAAAATCAATTTCAATGGATTCACCGGAATAAACATAAAACAATGATTCACTTTTATCGGTAAGGCATATAACTCTTACTCCAAGCTCCAACCCCCACAGGGCTGAATACAGATTACTATATACGTGGTCGAAACGCCCACCCCACGCGCCGGTAACGATAACGTTTTTTACTCCTCTGTGCGACGCAATTTCCAGGCAAAGCTGATAATCCGTCAAATCTTTTTCCGCCGGATATTTTATAATTTCGACCCCGTGAGAAACAAGCCATTCTTTATTCTCCTCACAAATACTGTCAAAATCCCCGATAAGACATTCTGGCAGCAGGCCAGCTTTCTTGCATATATCTCCCCCTGAATCCGCCGCCCAAATCTTAGTGTAATTCAAGCTAGTATCCATTAGCCAATTGATATCAGGCGGTTTTCCGCCCAATACAAGCATGATTATAGAGTCTGGGTCATTATTTTCAATAGAAGTTGAGGTTATATTTGCGTTCATTTGCGGGAATATATATTCAAAACTTTTCATTGTACTTTTATTTTGCATAGAATTACAAATTACGAATCTTATCAAAAGCTTCTTCAGAACTCATAAGAATTTCCCTCGGTTTACTCGGGCTTGAAGGTTGCGGGCCTAATATTCCAAGTTGTTCAAGTGTCGATATTATGCGGGAAGCCCGCGGGTATCCTATTCCCATTATAGTTTGCAGTTTGCTTGCGGAGGCAATTCCGGACTCCATGATGAAATTGAGCGCTTCGTCAATTTTAGGATCAAGCGTTACGCCGCTATCGTAAGTATTATTTAAGGAGCCATTTTTATTTCCTTCTTTATAATCTTCAAATTCCATATATTCAGGCTGTCCGAAGGACTGTCTCAGACATTCTATAATTGATATCGTTCTCTTTTCGTCTATAAATGAAGCCTGAAGCCTTACGGGACGAGGGTAGCGTGTACTCAGGAACAGCATATCGCCTTTGCCGAGAAGCTTATCCGCTCCAGCCGAATCTATTATGGTCCTTGAATCTGTCTGAGATGGGACGGAGAAGGCAACTCTCGCAGGTATGTTAGCTTTTATAAGGCCAGTTATAACGTCAACGGAAGGCCTTTGTGTCGCCAGTATCATATGAATTCCAGCCGAACGCGCTTTTTGCGCAAGGCGCGCTATCAGCGCTTCAACTTCTTTCCCTGATGTGTACATGAGGTCAGCAAGTTCATCCACTACGATGACTATATACGGAAGTTTTGACTTTGGAAGCAGTTTTGCGTTATATGACTCAAGATTGCGTACCTTCGCCAGTGCAAACATTTGAGAACGCGATTCCATTTCTTGAATAGCCCACGCAAGAGCAGAAACAGCTTTCTTGGGTTCAGAAATCGGACGCGCAAGTAAATGAGGCAGTCCTTCATATATTGCAAACTCAACATACTTAGGGTCGACCAGAATGAGATTTAATTCGCTTGGGGTACGTTTACTGCACATCCCCATTATGCATGTGTTCATAAATATGCTTTTGCCTGAGCCTGTTGTCCCCGCTACTAATAAGTGCGGCATTTCTTCCAATCCGGTTACCATATATCTGGAGTCAACCCGCATTCCAAGAGGCAATGGAAGAATATTTTTGCTTTCCTGATAGTCCTGAGATTCAATTACAGAGCGTAATGGAATACCGCGTCTTTTGGCATTCGGGATTTCTATTCCTACGTATGGTTTCCCCGGTATAGGAGCTTCAACCCTAACCGATACTACAGCAAGAGCCATAGCAAGATCATTTGCAAGCCCTGCGACCTTGCTCACCCGTATTCCGGGTGAAAGGTCAATCTGAAATTGCACAATGGAGGGACCTATGACTATTTCCGCCATACTTGATTTTATTGAGAAATTTTGCAAAGTTTCTATTATTTTTTCGCCCTGAGATTTTACCAAAGCCTCCACCTCGGATGAGTCAAGTTCCTCCATGGGGGCGCCGTAAATTTCAAGCGGAGGAGGAAAAACTGCCGCAGAATAATCATCCGTCTCCTCCGGCAATTCGGGGTCAGGCGGTATTTCTTGCCCTGCTATAAGAGCAATATCTTCTTCAGGAGACTTTATTGGTTCAATTGTTTTTACGGAAATGACCGTGTTATTTTCTTTCGAATATGAATCTATTATAGGTACTGATTTACCATTGAGCGTATGTTCTGGCTGAACTGAACTCTCATCAGAGGTTTTCTCTGATTCTGTACTATCTGTTTTTTCAATTATGTTAAACCTGTCTTTTTCAATATTCGGCGGAGTTATTTGAATTTTAGGTTTATTTTGCAGCCTTGCATCTACCGGAATATCTTTTACCGTTGCAAGTGACGTTTTAAGCATATCATCAAATGATGGTTCATCTTCTTTAATTTCCGTTTTATTCTCCGCAAATTTGCCTTGTTCGAAAAATAGCATAATCTCTTCTTCTCTTGTGACAGATCCGGCACTGAGAGTTTCTTCAGGACCTATGTTTACAGCCTTCTGCTTTTCGGAGAACCTTTGAGCATTAATCTGTTTTAACTGCTTACGTTTTTCTATCTCAGCCATCTTCTCAGCTTCTTTGCGCTGTTTAGTTCTTTCCTCGATTACCATTTGACGCTTTTCCTTCATATTTGAAACCAATTTTGATATTTTTGAGAATACCCATGTTATCGGAAATTTTATAACGAAGCTGAAAAGAGGTATGCCATAAAGGGCTGACGCTAAAAAAACACCTGTTAAGCCGGCAAACATAGTCAAAATTATTCCTGAATCTCTGATCAATAGAATTGTAATATCTCTCCCCCAAGCACCTGCTTGCAGTAAACGCGGGATCGAATTTGACCAGGACGTATTTTGAAACAATCCAAGGGTAAGCGCCGCCGTCAAATAAAAAACGGCCGTTCCAAATAGTTGTCTTATGAAATGCGGAATACTCGTGTCAAAGAATTTTGCCATGGTAACGTAAATCATAAATAAAATCGGGATAATAACAGCTCCGCCACAAACATTGATAAGGTAGTTTTCAATCCAAAGCCCGCGCATATCAAACCGGGGGCCGAAAATTAAAATTATCAGCAGCCAGGTTTGCATCATAAGCAATATGAAAAACAATAACTCTTTCCAGTCTCCTCTGACACGTTTGCTTTTTGATTTCATTTTGCTTTCGTGAATCTTACGTCTCATTTTTGCCTTACCTTCTTTATGTTTCGCAGATGTTCGGAGTGCGTTTTTGAGAATATGTGACGACCATCTTTATCAGCCACATAATATAAATAATCATGTGTTTCTGGATTAAGGGCGGCTTGCCACGATAATAAGGATGGAGCGCATATCGGTTCAGGGGATAAGCCTGCATATTTGTAAAGATTATATGGTGAATCCAGCTCTAAATCCTTGTAAAGCACTCGCGTAAGCCTGCGTCCCTTCATAAGATGAGCGTAAACTACTGCCGCGTCTATTTGCAGAAGCATATTTTTTCTCAGTCTGTTATATATAACTCCGGATATCTTCGGGCGTTCTTCATCCCATAGAGCTTCGCGCTCAATAAGTGATGCAATTATTGCTAATTTCTTAGCTTCCTTCGGGTCATCCGGTATTTGTTTTCCAAGTTTGTTCCACCAGGCTTCGCTTGCCGCGCGAATCAATTCTTCAGGCGATACTTCCGCAGCTAAATATGTATCTGGGAGCAGGAACGCCAATCTCCCCTCTTTTGTCTGCGGGATAAGTCCAAGCATTTGTTTGGGGTAAATGGAATTATTGAGTATCTCGCCGACAATATCCTCGGATTTTACAGAACTCCCTATATCCTCGGAAGTTAAGAAAATATTTGCAAAGCTATATATATTGGTTCCAGGAACAATTGTAATTGCCTCCGATGCCGGAACTGCGACACGCATTTGTCTCGCAACATCCCACGCGGATGCGGGGATGAGTTCGTATCTGCCCGGAATAATCCTTCTGTCTATATTGAATTTAGTAAGCCATCGGGAAAAATCCCTTGCTGAGTCTTTGATTACCCCTTCATCATAAAAGTATTTTGCAATTTCCGCAACCGTTTGGTTTGGGCGTATCAAAACGGAATTTGTCTGCCCCTCAGGCATGGGCAGCACTGAATCCCAAAATTCAATCGGGATTTTTCTTTGCCAAGCTAATAATATGGCAGCAGAAGTGCAGAAAATTAAAAAAAACGATATGAATGTAAATATATATATCTTTTTCATAATAACCCAATCTTAAGAAGCGCGTCTACCATTCTCGTCTTTGCGACAAATAAACAATCATCAAGGAACGATTGCCGTTTGCCGCGCTTCGCTCACAACAGTAACTTTTTTCTTTTGTCTTTATTTTCAACTTGGTATCATTATGAAACGCCATAATCTGTTCCTATCTGCCTCCTGAGCATAAGCAATTCCTACTCTCCTATCAGTTTTGAATGGATATTTTTTCCAACTCCCGTCATCCTCAATCCATAGATTATCAGAATCTATAAGATTTATTCCATTAAGGCTCCTGTCGATTTTCATGGCCTTAGAAAGTTTTCCCGGCCCGTCAAACTCCCCAGCGCCTCTTATCAGTACCGCTTCCGGAAAACCTTTTTCTCCAGTGACTATATTCAGCATGTTATGAACTCCGTAACAAAGGTAAATATATGCCCTTCCTCCATTTTCATACATTATCCATGTTCGCTTAGTTTTTCCTTTATAAGCGTGACACGCGGAATCATCTTCACCATAATAGCACTCAGTTTCCGTAATTCTTAGTTTTATCATGTTTCCATTTAATTTTCTGCACAATAATTTCCCCAACAATTCAGGGGCGACTTCAAAAGCTGGACGGGAGAAAAATTCAAATCCAAGTTTCATATATTATATTTGTAATACAGGCCCTTTATAAAAGCCTGATGGGCAGATGCTCAGCGTAGTTGTAATAATCATCATCAGTTGTGAAGATATAAAGATCGTTATTATACGCCACTGCGCAAACCAGAAAATCTATATGAGAGCCTTGTTTCCCATGTTTGCGGCATGTATTATAAAACTCTGCCGCTGTAGCATATTCTTGCGTGGTTATTGGAAAATCGTCAAATGCTTCCAGTTTTGCCTTCAGCTTAAGAAAAGCGTCCTCGTTCGATATCCCGGACAAAAGCTCCTGACGCACAGGGCCAATCATCACCGCCAAAGAAGCTATAATCAAATCAGCCAGCTTTTTAGAAATTTCTGATTTTTCTTTTCGTCGAAGCGCCAGCGACCACACAGATGTATCCACCAGTACCTTCATTGGCCTTGAAACCTCAATTTCTTGTAATCATAATCCTCGTCATATTCAATCGTGCCGAATAGAGAAAGTATTTCCGCCGCCTTACGCTTTTTTATAAACTCTGCCAACGCCATGTTTACTGTATCTTTTTTTGACTTAAACCTGCCGATTTTCAGCGCGTCTTCCAGTAGCTGCATATCAATGGATAAATTTGTTGCCATAAGTTACCATCCTTTCTATGTGTAATAGTATACACATAGTTATGTGTGAATCAATAAGGATTGTGTCAAGTCTTTTATGTATACTCGTAAACTTAAGCAGCATCAGCGTTATCCCAATTCGGAATTTATATTTCCCTATTTATAATCTTCAATATCTATCCCCACTATACGGGATAATCCAGGCTCCACCATCGTCACACCGTAAATGATATCCGCCTGCTCCATTGTCGTTCGGCGGTGAGTCATTACAATGAGTTGTATCGTCTTTGAATACTCCTTCGCAAGGGATGCAAACCTGATAAGGTTATATTCGTCCAGGGCAGCGTCAACTTCATCCAAAACAGCAAGAGGCACTCCGGCAACTTCCAGCGAGGCAAAGAGATGAGCAATCGCAGTAAGGGATTGTTCTCCACCGGAAAGCTGGTTTATGTTATGCAACTGTTTCCCTGGCGGGCGCGCGTAGATTTCGACACCGCGATCCCATATATTATCCGCTTCCTGAATTTGAAGCCTCGCTTCGCCTCCTCCGAACAGTCTATGAAAAAGCTCGTCAAACCTTTTATCTATATTTCGAAGGGCAGTCATGAAAATGGTTTCGACCTGCTTGTCCGTCTCCTCAATGAGCAACGTTAGTTCATCGCGAGCTGTGCGAACGTCCTCCAATTGCTCCGAAAGAAAATCCGTGCGCTCGAGGAGAAACTCATCTTCTGATAACGCGCCAAGATTGTAAGTCCCAAGCGCTTTTAACTCTCTTTCCAATTTGCGCATCGTCTGAGTCAAATCCTTTTCAGTTTCTATCTTATCCGCAAGAGTTCTGTCGTAAGGATATTTTTCCTCCCAAAGCTCATTAAGCTGTACAATTTCCGAACGCGTGGAACGCAATTTATCCTCTAACGCTGCGGTTTTATCCGAGTTTGTTCTGAGCTTTATTTCCGCGCTGTCTGAGCGAGTTTTTGCTTTTCTGGCGTGTAAAATTATTTTCTTATTAACCTCATTGCTCCTGTCTATTTTG
>WRBZ01000007.1 GCA_009784305.1 Synergistaceae bacterium | reverse complement strand
GGATTGCGAACTTGTTTTCTCCGATGATGCCATTAAAGAGGTTGCGGATTTAGCGGAAAAGATGAATGCCGAGATGGAAAATATAGGCGCGCGCAGATTACACACGATGATGGAGCTGCTCCTCGAGGAGATAAGTTTCTCGGCTCCGGAATCCAATGAGAGAAAAATAGAGATAGACGAACATTTTGTTCGTGGAAAACTTAGTCATTTTATTGAAAACAGGGATTTAAGAAGATACTTACTATAGAATAGCAGCTTTATTCTGTTATGATAAATCGGCAGTACAATATTAAATAATGTAAGGAGGGACCTTATTTTGGTTAATAGAATTAAAGAACATGACCCAGTATTGGTCGAAATATTGGAGAATGTGCGTCAATTTGGGAGGATCGTTCAAAGCAGAGGCGAAGGACATCCTTTGGATTATAGTAAATTAGCAAAGTTACTATGTGATTTTACTAATTCTAATGTTTACATATTTGGCCCAGATGCTAAAAAATTAGGTTATTCATGGGTTCTTGGCTATTCTTCCAAGCGTTTGGAAGAATTTTTTTCGAAGAGTGGAGTAATGCCTGAGGAATTCACTGAAAAGCTTCAAAGTATAAAAGAGACAGAAATATGTGATGAGGATGCGTGTCTTTTTGACGATGACGACTCAAAAGTAATTTGCGATAAACATTTATTGTACGTTCCCATACACGGAGCGGGGCTTGAACGTCTTGGTACAATTATGCTCGTTCGTGTAGCGGAAAATTTTGTAATTAAGGATATTCTATTGGCTGAATACCTGGCAACTCTTGTAGGAATAGAAATTCTTCATGACAGGAGCCGCGAAATAGAGGAAAGATCACGTCACAGAGTTTCCGTTCAAATGGCCATGAGGGCGCTTTCATATTCTGAGTCAGAAGCTATGAAGCATATAATAGCAAGAATAAAAGGCGATGATGGTGTAGTTATCGCAAGTAAAATAGCGGATAGGGCGAAAGTTACCCGCAGCGTCATAGTCAGCGCGTTAAGAAAATTGGAGAGCGCCGGTCTTATAAAAAGCCGCAGCCTGGGAATGAAAGGTACTTATATAAGAGTGTTGAGTCCGCTGATTGTTGAGGAACTGGGATTGCCGGAAAATTTCGAGGAAGAGGATGAAGTTTAGTTTTAAAGTTTATACTCCTTCCATCCGAAAATTAACCCGGAGGGATTAAAATCATGATGGATTTCACATGGAATGTTATCGAAAAGGACTTGCAGGGTTTAGCAGCGCGGTTTTCTGCCACATCCCGTAATATTGCACATGCTAATACTCCAGGTTATGCCAAGCGTAACGTATCGTTTGAGGATCAGCTTCGTGATGTTATCGAATCAGGAAGAAAACTCAAGATGACTCGTACGAATAAAGGGCATATTCCTACGTCTCCTCATTCCGTTGCGGCGGTTCAACCTGCGGAAATCAGAGTTACCGATGAAAAATATCGCCTTGATGGAAATAATGTTGATCCCGAAAGAGAAATGTCCATACTTACCGAAACCAGAATGATGTATACTGCGATGAGCCGTTTTGCTGCAAAAAAATTAGGCGGGCTGCGCACCGCGATAGCTGGAAGGTGAACTTTATGAGAGTATTTCAAAGCATGGATGTGGCAGGAAGTGGACTGACAGCACATCGCCTTTGGCTTGACGCTTTATCTTCAAACCTTGCTAATGTCAATACTACGCGTACTGCTGAAGGCGGTCCTTATAAACGTAAGGTTCCGATATTTGCTGAAATGTATGATAAGGCTATCGGGGGATATGAAGATATCGGCGGAGTAAGAGTTACTGAAATAGCAACAGACCAAACTCCCCCAAGGCTTGTTTATCAACCGGATCACCCTGACGCCAATAATGCGGGGTATGTAGCTTTTCCCAATGTAAATGTTGTCAGGGAAATGACGGATTTACTTGTGGCCAGCCGCGGGTATGAGGCAAATCTCGCGATCGCGGATTCGCTGAAAACCATGTGGAATGGCGCACTTGATATAATACGCTCATAATAATTAAAAAAAAATTCAAAAAAACAGGGGGGCAGATTTGCCCCTCTATTATTTTAGTGATATACTGAATATAATGCGGAGGAAAAAAATGGGTGACTTTAGAATTGATCTTTCCAAATATGCATTAAAAAGCAACCAGTCAGATAAAACAAGAAAAACAATTGATTATAATTCCATTGATGGAATGAAATCTTTTGAGAGTTTGTTATCGGAATCAATCAAGGGAGTAAACGATTTACAGAAAGAGTCGGATAAGCTGATACAGCGATTAGCGACAGGAGATGTAGACGATATTTCTGAGGTGGTTCTTGCATCATCACGGGCTGAGGTAGCGATGAGGATGCTCATGGAGGTGCGTAATAAGCTGGTGGAAGCTTATCAGCAAATTTCAAGAATGCAGGGTTGATTTGTAGATGGATAAAATCAGACAATCTATTGCTAAATTACTAATGTTGTGGGCCACTCTTAAAGGGTGGCAAAAGTTGTCCATAATTTTTTCAGCAAGCGGAGTAATTGTTCTGCTTGCTTTGATTATCTTTTTTGGGAGCGCTCCATCCTATGAACCTCTGTTCTCGGGTTTGGACGTTAATGACCAAGGAGCTATAGTAGCGTATCTAAAAGAAAACAGGATCAATTATAGATTGGAATCCGGTGCTAATGCCATATTTGTTCCAAGCGACCAGGTATATGAGACCAGGCTTGCGCTTGCTCAAGCCGGCTTACCGAAGGGCGGAAGCATCGGATATGAAATTTTCGATAATTCGAAGATGGGGATGAGCGAGTTTCAGCAAAAGGTAGCCTATGGACGGGCTCTTGAAGGAGAGTTGTCCAGAACGATAAAGCTTATTGATGCTGTAGAACATGCAAAGGTAAATATTGTTCTTCCCGAACAGCGTTTATTCCTTGAACAGCAGGCGCCTTCAAGCGCGACAGTTGTGTTGAAGCTTCGATCCGGTTTTCAGATGAGGCCTGAGCAAGTGAAAGCTATAGTTCACTTGGTATCCGGGAGCGTGCAGGGATTGTTGCCAGAAAACGTCACTGTTGTCGATACGCTTGGTAATATGCTTTCAGATATGATAGACAGCGAATTATTTATTTATGGCGGCGCGGACGGTCGTGCTATATCTTCCATACAAAGAGAGCTTGAGCGTCAACAGGAGAAAGAGCTTGAGGCAAAAGCTCGAATTATGCTTGAGCGCGTTTATGGGCATGGTAAAGTTGTTGTGAGAGTTAAGGTTGACCTTGATTTCGATAAACGAACGAACATGTTAAAAGAATTTATTCCCGGCGATACAGGGAGAGGGGTTCTCCGCAGCCAGCAAAACATGGAAGAAACTTATACGGGAACAGGAGCGGCTCCCGGAGGAGCTCCCGGCACTACGACGAATATCCCGGGGTACGCAATATCAACTCAGAATGTAAACAGCGATTACAGCAAGACTGAAGGAACAAATAATTATGAGATAACGACACGTGAGAGAAATGAAATCCTCACGCCCGGAGGTGTAAGACGTCTGACTGCTTCCGTTATTATTGACGGGGAATTGGAAGAGCAGCGCATAAATGAGGTAAAAGCGTTAGTTTCATCTGCAATTGGATATAACGAGTTGCGGGGCGATAATTTAGTTGTTCAGTCAATGAGGTTTTCAACAACCCTTGCGGATGCTTTAGCGGAACAAATGAGGCAGGACAGGCTTGTTTCTTTAGTTATGATAAGTATAATCGGCTTTGTTTTGTTCCTGTTGGGCGCCATTTTATTCTCCATTTGGTGGAAGAGAAGAAAAACCATGCTTGCATTGAGCAGATCATCCCAGGAGTCAAGACATATTCCTACTATACAGGAAATGCTTACTTCACCTGATATGATAGCGGCACAGGGTGAAATATCCGTACTTGAAGAGCAGTTAAAAGCTTATGCGCGCAGTAATCCCAAAGAAGTTGCTAACTTAATAAATGAATGGCTATCTGAGGATTAGTAGGTGATGCATTATGCCAAATAAAAAATCAAACCTTCTCGGTAGAGAAAAAGTTGCCGTCCTTATGGTAACCTTGGGAAATGAAATAGCTTCAGAGATTTATAAGTTGTTGGACGACACTTCTATAGAAATAGTTACGCTTGAAATTGCCAATCTTAGAAAAGTTCCGCCTGAGCTAAAATTGGATGTAATGAAAGAAGCTCAGGAAATTCTGATGGCACGTGAGTTTATGGCACGCGGAGGAGTCGAATACGCGAGGGATATCCTTGAAAGAGCATTGGGGCCCGAACGCGCGCAAAACTTATTGAGCCGTGTCACTGCCAGTCTTCAAGTTCGCCCGTTTGATTTCATGCGTCATACGGATCCGCAGCAGGTATTGGGATTCATTCAAGGGGAACACCCGCAAACGATTGCTCTCATTATGTCTTATTTAGACCCCGCTCAAGCAGCTTTGATAATAAGCGGCTTGCCGGCTGTAATGCAGGCTGAAGTGGCGAAAAGAATCGCTAAAATGGACCGCATAACGCCTGAGATACTGAGAGAGGTGGAAAGGGTACTCGAACGTAAGCTTAGTACGGTTATGGGACAAGATTTCACACTTGCTGGCGGTGTTGATGCTGTAGTCGCGATAATAAACAGCGCGGACAGAACTACGGAACGAAATATAATGGAATACCTGGAGGAAAATGATCCTGAACTGGCTGAAGAAATAAAGAAAAGACTCTTCGTGTTTGAAGATATATTACGCCTTGATGACCGTTCGCTTCAAAGAGTCCTCAGGGAGGTTGAGCTTAAGGAACTTGGCCTTGCTCTTAAAGGCGCCACGGAAGATCTTCGTGAAAAGTTCTTCAGGAATATGTCAAAACGCGCAGCGGAAATGCTTAAAGAGGATATGGACTTTATGGGACCTGTCCGTGTAAAGGATGTTGAAGAATCACAACAGAAAATAGTCAATGTTGTGCGTTCGCTTGAAGAGGCTGGTGAAATTGTGATCGCTTCCGGCGGAGGGGAGAGCGAGCTGGTTGTATAGTAACATTCGCCGAAATGTCATCCGTGCAGTCAAGGTTCTTCCTGAGGCTGTACGCATAGGATCGATAGAAATCGATCCTTTGGAAAATGAAGGCTTGCAAGAAGAGAGTAAACATGAAAATGAGCTTGATTTAGCTCAAGACAAAATAAGCCGCCTGGAGTCTCAGATACAGCTTTTTGCAAACAGATTGGAAGAGGCGGCAAAAAATTACGATAAACTTTCATCACGATGCGGGAAATTGGAACATGAACTCGAGAATCGTGAAGCTGAACTTCAGGCTGAAATGCAGCGCAAATTTGAATCTGAGCGCTCAAATGTAGTAGACAAGGCTAAAATTGAAGCGTCTACTATTCTTAAGGAAGCTGAGAGAATTCGTTCGGAAGCATCTGAGAAAGGTCAGTCTGAAGGGTTTGCCAAGGGGCAAAAAGAGGGACTTGAAAAAACGAAAGCTGAATTAGAAACGGAATACAGCACACGTTTTTCAGGTCTTATTTCTATTTTTGAAAAAATACATTCGGAAGTAGAAAGCAATTTCAAAGATATCGTTCAATTGAATGAAGCAAGGTTGCTTCGTTTATGGAAAGAAACTCTCCGATCAATGTTATACCGCGAAGTTGAGTTAAATCCGCAAACTGCCCGTATTGTTCTTGAAGGTATATTGGAACGCGTAAGCGATAAGAATCGCATTTTGATATATCTTTCACCTCGTGATGTTGAAATTATCCGATCTCAGACGGATCAAATGACTGAGTCTTTGCGAGGAATAAAGCATCTTGAATTTTTGGCGGATTCCCGGGTTGGTCACGGCAGTTGCATTGTCGAGACCAATCTTGGCATATATGACGCGAGATGGCGTATACAGATGGAACAAATTGAAATGCAGATAGCGGATCTATATCGTGAAATTTCGAAAGAATCAGCGGTTGAACTGGTCAAAGATAAGGATAAGAACAGAAGAAAGAAAAAAGATGCTGAAAAGGATGCTCTTGAAGAATGAGCCTGCCGCTTCTTGAAGTTTTTGAGTCTCGTCTTGTGAATTTACCGCTTGTCAAAGTCAATGGGAGAATAGTTCAAGTAGTTGGCTTGGTCGCGGAATCTCAGGGGCCTGATGTTAAAGTCGGAGATTTTTGCAAAATATGTTTTCGTGATGAGAATTCCCAGGCTCTTGATGCTGAAGTTGTTGGATTCAGAGAGAATCGCGTACTCCTTATGCCCCTTGGTAATCTCAGGGAAGTTGGGCCAGGGTGCGAAGTTATTTCTACCGATAGACCGCTGGGCATAGGAGTTGGCCAGTCTTTACTTGGCAGAGTTCTCGACGGAATGGGAGAACCCCTTGATGGCAAGGGACCGGTTGTGTTTTCGGATTTTTATCCTCTTCATGCCATTCCCCCTCACCCTCTCAGGAGGCAGATGATAGAATCTCCGCTTTCTGTTGGTGTAAGGGTGTTGGATGGCCTTCTCACCATTGGTACCGGACAGAGAATTGGAATTTTCTCCGGGTCGGGAGTCGGAAAAAGCACTTTGCTTGGAATGATGGCGCGCTATACAACAGCGGATATCAATGTTATAGGCCTTGTTGGTGAACGCGGCAGGGAAGTCCGCGAATTTCTGCAAAGGGATCTTGGAGAAGAAGGGTTGAAACGTTCCGTGGTAGTTATAGCCACATCTGACAAGCCGGCTCTTATTAGGCTTAACGCTGCCCTTACAGCTACTACGATAGCGGAATACTTTAGAGATTGCGGCAACAATGTTCTTCTTATGATGGATTCCGTTACAAGAGTTGCGCGCGCTCAAAGAGAAATCGGTTTGGCAATAGGAGAGCCACCGACAACAAGAGGGTACACGCCTTCAGTTTTTGAATTTTTACCTGCTATGCTTGAGAGGGCAGGAGCTGCGGAATATGGAAGCATAACAGGGGTCTATACGGTTTTGGTTGAAGGGGACGATATGAACGAACCTGTCGCGGATACTGTGCGGGGAGTTCTTGATGGTCATATAGTGTTATCGCGGAAAATTGCCTCAAAGAATTTTTATCCCGCAGTCAGTTCACTCGAAAGCGTAAGCAGAGTTATGCCCAATATCGTTTCCGATGAACATAACGCGGCTGCCGGACGCGTTCGTGAAGTGCTGGCTACATATGCCGAAGCGGAAGACCTCATTAATATTGGCGCGTATAAGATAGGTTCCAACCCTAAAATAGACTGGGCTATAAAGAATCTGGAGCCTATCAGGAATTTTTTAATGCAGCAGGTAAACGAAAAATCAAACTTTGACGAAACAGTGAAATGGTTACTGAAATTAGCGCCAAACGAGTGAGTATGGGCAAGGCATTGCCCCATTTGCAAAGGGGGTGCCTGAAGGGTGGGTGGGGTGCTTTTTCCGCCCGAAATATAGGAGGCAAGCAATAAATGTTTCACAAAATAAACCGGTTTAACCGCATTCTAAAGACAAGGTTAAAATTTCGGGAAGAAGAACAGATTCGACTTCGTGATGAGAGAAATGAAGAAGAAGGAATAGTGGAAAAACTATCATTTTTAAATACAGAGAAGAAAACAGCTTACGATAACTTTTCAACTGTAAGCGATGGAGCTGTTATGTCTACTCAGGAGATATGGTTCCATCGCCAGGTTGTGGACGTTATAGAAAAGGATATAAAAAAAGAATCCATTTCTTTGAACGCAGTACGTAACAAGATAACTGAAACTGAAATCAGACTATTGGAAAAACACAAGGATGTAAAGATAATGGATAAACACATTGATAATTTGGTTAATTCATGGAATACGGAAACTTTACATATGGAACAACAGGAAATTGATGACGTGGCATCAATACGTTTTACTCATAAATTACAAAATGGAGGGGCGCAATGAAACCGAGTTTAATAAACATGAGTTTAGTCCTTGGGCGTATTGAAGAAATAGAGCGGAAGGGGCGTTCATTTTCTGGAATTGAGAATAGCTCAGACCTAAACAAGGTAAAAAAGGAGCGTTTTGTTGATTTATTCGAAGAAGAAGTAAAAAAGGTCAACAGGAGTAATGATTTACCTTTCTTGAGTATTGATGATCCAAGCGACGCGAGAATACCCGGCACAAGAAAAACAATGAATAAGACCGATTGGGATAAATATATTTCGCGTTATTCCAAGGAATATGGAGTGAATGAAGACTTAATCCGCGCAGTTATCAAAGTGGAATCGGCAAATAATCCGAACGCTCTATCACGCAAAGGAGCGATGGGCTTAATGCAGCTTATGCCCCAGACTGCCAAAATGCTTGGTGTAAATGATGCTTGGGACCCTGAACAGAATATTCGGGGAGGGGTAAAATATCTATCCCAATTGTCCGATAAATTTAATGGGGACATTGAAAAAATGCTTGCGGGGTATAACGCAGGTCCAGGGAGAGTAGATCAATATAATGGAATTCCTCCTTTTGCAGAAACTCAAAACTATGTAAAGAAAATAATGGCTATGCTATCGGATGAATAGGGGGGAATAGAATGCCGGCAGACGAAGGAAGAAAGAGGAGAAGCGTAACAGAAGAAGATGGCGACGAGTTAGCTTTGCCGGCAGCAGTTGCTTCAACTCCTAAAGAGACGAAAAAAAGGCGCAAACTCAAATATTTTTTATTCTTTACCCTGCTGTTAGCTGGTCTCATCACTGGGCTACATAACAGCGGAATTATTGATGTTCGCCCATTCATTTGGACTGTTGTTCCAAAAATTCCATTTATTGGGGACTATCTTAAGGGTCATCTTGAGATCCCTGAAGTTTATACATTAACTGTAGAAGAACGCCGTAAACTGGAACTAAAACAATGGCAGGAGAGGCTTGACGCGAAGGAAAGAGGATTGCTGGAGAAGGTTACTCAATTGGAATCATCATCAGGCGATATCGCGGCAAAGCAGCAGAGAATAGACAAGAAAGAGGCCGAATTATTGGCAAAAGAAAGCGATATAAAGATCAGAAACGAAGCTACTCCTGAAGAGGAAGCATTGATAAAGGAATTGACCGGTACATATCAAGAAATATCTCCCCGCAGGTCAGCGCAAATAATGGCTCAACTCCCCGATCATTTAGCGGTAGAGCTGATGAAGAATCTACCACATGACGCGCGAGCTTCGATACTATCAAGAATGGACCCCAGAAGAGCAGCAAGATTAACTGAAAACCTTGCTAATCCTCCTCAATAAGAGAGTGATATAAATGATACAGATGGCAAATGATTTATTAGTTGCAAGCAACAACCAGAGTAAGGCAAAGGAATCAAAGAGCCGGGACTCCCAAAGTTCTGACAAAGAATTTGCAAGTTTTTTAATGATGGAGAACGATTCTTTAGCAGCAAAATCTGACTTATCAGAAAATGCAACCCCCCGCCCTACAGATGCTCCGTTTGAAAAGGGGGCTTACAATGAAAAGGTGGTTCCTTCCGCTGAAGATGTATCTCAAAAAGAGAAAACAATTCTTAATAAGAGTGAGGATTTTTTTATCGTTAATTTTCAATCATTAATTGACGTTATCGATAAAAATGAAGGTGAATCTGGTGAAGTTATGACTTCAGATGAGAATGATGATTTGAAGCCTGTAGAAGTTGGTTTGTATGCATTAAACCATAGATTAATAACGGATGTTACCCTGCCGGAAATAAGCGGTAAATCTATGCCAATCACAGAGATTAACCCGGAGCAGCGATCCTTTTACCCTGAAGATGGCGATGAACTTGATAATGCTGACAAATTGCTGTCTGATAATGAGAAAAATGTTAACAGCCACAATAAATTGAACATGGATAAATCTGCTTTTGATTCGAAAATGGATGAAGCTTTAAAAAATCAAAATTTAGCAATGGACTTAAAAACGGAGATAAAAGATGGAATAAAAGATCATAAAGATTTAAAAGCGGCAAATGAATCAAATGCTGCAGATGAAGTTTCGGATGAGAAAGTTGCAGAGTTGCCGGCTAACAAGGCTCAAATAAAAACTGAGATGAAGGAAACCGGAGAACAAGTGGGCAAGTCTGGTTTTGATATAGATAAAGGCGAAGCTCTAAAATCTTCAAATGTGGATAACTTAACTAACCATGATGAGAAACAATCGAATAATAAAGGCTATGATTCAGATCATAAGGCTGCTCATAAAGAAACGGCTGTTCCTGCAAGTGATTTGGAAATAGATTTAGATAAAGATATAACAACAAATCGCCATGAATTCCAGAATTTTATGCATAAAGTCTTGGAAGAGCGTTCTATGATAAGCGATAGTTCTCCTAAACTTCAGCCTCAACAAATGGATCTCGTTAACAGGGGACCTTCAGCTTTTTCCGAAGGCCTTAAAAATGTTGTCAGGTTTATCCATACAGGAGGGCTTACCAAGGCTACCCTTATTATTGATCCTCCTGCGCTTGGAAGAGTAAATATTGAGATCATTTCTACCGATAATGGAATTGAGACTATTCTCAAGGTCAGTAATGAGCAGGTCAAAATGTTGGTTGAGGATCACATAAACCAGCTCAAGCAAAACCTTGAACAGATTGGGGTCAAATTGGCTGAGGTTACAGTGGATATTCAGCAGGATAAAGGCAATTCGCGCGACCAGGCATCTAATAATAAATCCAGAAAAACGCGTTTGGGAGCAGCGGAGGAAGAAGAAAGCGAAGCTGAAAGAATTGAAGCTTTCAGGGTTGATCTGAGAAAAGGGCTGCTTCACTGGATAGCTTAAGCACCGTTGAGAGTGGAGAGTTGAGAGTTATAAAACATTAGCGCAAACATTTCTTTAAGAGCCGCTTTTGTGAAGGAGGAGATTTATAATGGCAGTAACTCGAGTAGATGGTTCTTATTTTATCCCGCAAGTGCAGCGGGAGATTAAGCAGGATTTGGATAAAGATGCTTTTTTAAGGCTGCTCGTAACGCAACTTGCAAATCAGGATCCGACAAATCCTATGGATGATCGCGATTTTATGGCTCAGATGGCGCAATTCAGCTCCCTTGAGCAAATGGTCAACATGACGAAACAGTTGGAGAAAATGGCTGTTACGAACCAAACGCTTGCTGTAAGCTATATAGGCAGGGTGGTTGCGTTTTATCAGGATAGCGGAGACCCATCATTGCCTGGAATAGAGATGGCGGCTTTAGTTCAAGCTGTTTGGTTTGATCCGAAAGAAGGGATTATTCTCGAAACGGACAAGGGAGATATTAGGTTAGAGCAGGTTATTGGAGTGGCATAGCAGTAGAATATACAAATAAGAAATAAAACAGCATACAGTGAAAAGATAATTGCCGGAGCCTATATTCCGGCATTTTTTTATGGTTGTATCTCAAACTCCGCAGTTAAGTATAGCAGGAAAAACATTGTCACTTACGTCTTTGCACGCGCGCCTTTAGCCGCGAGCGCAGCGTGGCGGGAAGCAATCCAGTCCCCATGCACTACGCGCACCACGCAGAATGAACCTTGCCTTCACGTCTTCGCGATAAGCAGGGAGCCAGCGAATAAAGTGAGCTGTGCGAGTCGCTTAGTTTCTCCATCAGCTGCGGCTTCATGCAGCGTGGCGATCCAGTGCTTTAGTTTTTGCTTTTTTTACAAGGTTCACAATAGAAAACCTTTTGCTTCTGTCTTTACAGGTTCACAATAGAAATCTCTTATTCTTACTGTGAAACTGGATTTCTGTGAAACAAAAAATAAAGATAAAAGCAAAAAAGCGCTGGATTGCCGCGCCGTACCCTAAAGGGCACAAGCAAAAAGATGCGGCTCGTAAAGTCAAAAAACTTCCTGTCCTGAGATTGGCTTTATCCATTTTTACAATATCCATATCAACATTAGCGGTATCTATGCAATAACACATAGATACCGCTAAAGTGAGGAAGTAAATGATTGTTATTAGCAAGTATAATTTCCTGCACAGCGGAACTTAATTCTCCGAGCGCCTAATATCCATTAATGTGATTTCATGGTAGATGGGGTCAAAAATGACCAAGTACCTTGAAACTATCAGATTGAAAACACTGATTCTATGAAGTGTACTTTTTGATTATTTTGCACTCTGCCCCGTGTTTCGAGTACGCTGCCTGAAATGAAAACTTTGCGGCTTGCTCGCGTTACAGCACGAGCATGCCGCAAAGATGAAGAACTTTCCTCGCCCCTCCGAGGTTCCCTCTTTCCAAAGTGGGCGGGCAAGCAGCAACTGTTCTTTTATATCCCCCAAATCTTAATCTCAAAATCTCCGCTGCGTTCGGAGCGCTCGTAGATTTTTCCGTCCCAACACTGCCCCGGCCGTTCATCGCATATGATGAGGTGAGCTTCCGCTGCGTTGCTTTGCGCTGCGTAGCGAGCTGTCTGCTCAAGACCTTCGGACAAAACACGGTCAACGGATGATTTTTCTCGGATTGTCTTCAGTTCTAATACAATCCGCTGTTCCTTTTGTTCTCCTCTTGCAGTGTCTCTTGGATATCGCCAGCGGGCCAGAAGGTCTACGCGCCCGAGCCCGAGCGCATATTCACGGTCGATATAACCGCCGCCGTTCACTATACGTTGTAAGAATGCTTGAAGCAGTAACTGAAATCCTGCTTCCTTGTAATCGAATCGTTCCAGCCAGCTTTCCGAGTTTTCACGGAAAAACTGCTGAAATTCACGTAGAAGTTTACTCATGTTGAGCTTTCCGTTCGGCTCAACATACCATGGCTGTGTGGGGCGGGAAGTCATCCCAACTTCCATCACCCAGGAAAGTTCTCTCGGAATAACCTCGCGATAAATGCCATTTGAAATAACGTAGTTTCCATCCTCATTGCGAAGAAGGCCAATATCAATTACATATTGCAGGTCGTCCAGCGCAGGCTTATTAGTCCAGGTTTCTCCGGCAATAACCGCCGCAAGAACGCTATGTACCCGCAGTTCCCTCAATTTATCCGTGAGTTGATCCAAATGCGTTGCCCGGGATATGATAAGCTGATTCGCGGCTTCTTCTATCATGTTAAGGATTATTGGGTTGCTTCGGTCTCGCCCTCCTGGTATTTTAAATGTCGCCTGATATGCCAGAGCGTTAACCAGCCATGGCTGTCCATGCGTCAATTCCCAGACTTTAGGAAAGATGTTCTCCTCAAAAACTTGTCCCGTTGCTTCAGTGTGCTGAAGATAAAGTTCGCGGATATCATCCTGAGAAAAATTTCCTAAACGTAAAGATTCCGCTTTTACGTTAAAACAACTGCCTCCTGTGATGATTTCCCCGTCCGACCTATGGATGCGATAGTCACGGATGTCGCGCACTCCGCAAAGTATGACGGAAATAGGGGCAAGTTGCGGACGTTTGGCGTAACAATCACGTAATTGCCGCAATACGGATACCAGTGTATCGCCAATAAGCGCGTCAATCTCGTCGATGAAAAGCACAAGATGTTTATCAAGGCCTTTGCAGAATTCCTCAAGCATTCCCTTGAATGCTCCATACCCACCGGCTTGGTCAATAAGCGGTAAAATAAGCTCTCTTGGTTTCGTTATCCCCAAAAACTCTTCCGCAGCGCTAGCAAAGGCGAACAGGATTGCTTTCATCCCTGCTTCAACATCATTACGCGCTACTTGCGCGGTTTCTACATTGATATAAGCGCAGTGATATGTGCCTTCCTCGTTTATTTCCTTCACCATCGCCAGTAACGATGTTGTTTTCCCCGTTTGCCTCGGAGCGTGAAGGACAAAGTAACTGCGCTGTTTTATCAGTTGCGAAATTTCCTTATAATTAATACGCCGCAATGGGTCCAGTGTATAGTGTATGTCTGTCTGTGCAGGCCCTGCTGTATTGAAGAATTTATCTATCTTGGGTGCGTACATATTTTTACCTCTCATCTAATATGTCAATTTGTGCGGGTAAAGTCCAGTTGTTATCCATCAGCGGCAGCCGCCCATTTACTTTCAGCATATTAAGATCAATTAACGTTGCGGCTATTTATTCCGTGTTCTCACTCACCAATACTTTTGTGACATTACTGCCCATACTCTGCCAAAGTTTCACAGCGGCATTGATGACAAATATGAGCAGCG
>WRBZ01000006.1 GCA_009784305.1 Synergistaceae bacterium | reverse complement strand
CTGCAAGATACTGCCCCCCGCCGATATGATACAGGCCGGAAAATCCACCTATCCCACCGTGCGCACTATTCGACGCTGAATATTTTTTTGATAATTCCTTTATCGCTTCAACCCAATTTTCTCCCGCAGAGATGTTCACTCCCGCAGATTCGTAATTTATTGATGATTTCATATTGCGCCCCTTTTTAAATATTAACTTAATATAATGATAACATCAATTTTTCTCTCTTAGGTTGTTCATCTCAATTCTCTCCACAAATTTACAATATCGGGGAGTTTCAGCGCGCGTGATTCGTATAAGAATTGGGCTGCTGCTTCAGGAACAGCATCACAAACGAGTTTCCCTTCCTGTAGAACAAGTATGCGGTCACTGTTCAAAAGCGCAAATTCCAAATCATGCGTGACTGTCAGTATTCCGACTCCCGATGATTTGAGCTCGTTCAGCAACGATAAAAGCTCCCTTTTAGCTCTTGAATCAAGTCCCGCCACAGGCTCGTCAAGAATAAGCCAATCGGGCTTTGTGACAAGTGCGGAGGCAATGCAGACCGCTCTCATCTCTCCACCGGACAGGGAAAAAGGGCTCCTCTCAATCATTGATTCCGTAATACCTGACTGTTTCACGGCTTCAAGTATACGTTCTTCGTGTTCACTATCCGATATCCCCCAGTTTTTAAGGGCAAAGCCCAATTCCTCGCGCACAGTCTGAGCAAAAAGCTGGTGCTCCGGAAACTGGAAGACCATACCGATTTTGCGCCTTGCCTCCCTGGGGTTTATGTTTATATTTTGCCCATCTATGAGAACTTCTCCGATAACGGGTTCCCCTGGGGTGCGTCCTCTATGGGTTTCGGAGTCATTTATGGTGTAAAGAGCGTTGAGGTATTGTATAAGAGTGGATTTTCCGCTTCCGGTGCGGCCAGTGAGGGTTACTAACTCCCCCCTTTCAATACAAAACGAGACGTTATCCAGCGCAATTCTATCAGAAACCCCGTCCGAATAAACATGCGAAAGATTCCGCACTTCAATTATTCCCCTCTGTGGAGGGGTGTTGCGAAGCGACGGGGTAATTCCCCTCCAAGGAGGGGTGGCGCGAAGCGACGGGGTGGTCTCAAACAACCCTTTTATTTGCCTTATTCTTTCATCATCACGCGGAAGATCGAGGGCTTTATTCCTTGTTTCCTTATAATCGGCAATATCCTCAGCGCCGATTTTTCTCGCAAATTCAGCAAGGGCAGGCAGATCAAACCCGAAAGACTCCGCGCTCATAAAAAACTCTTTCCGCCCACCGGACCAAATATGGCGTCCATTATCAATTATCACAATACGATCGGCAAAACGGACTTCCTCTATGTTATGCGTCACTTGAACGATGGTATGGCCTTCTGAATGAAGCTCCATGAATAATGATAATATGTCATCCCTGCCGTAAGAGTCGAGCATCGAGGTAGCTTCATCCAGCAGGAACATTTTTGCTCCCTGCGCTATTGCCCCCGCAAGCGCAAGCCTTTGTTTCTCGCCTCCGGACAAGCTGTGGACGGAGCTTTTTCGTTTTTCCAGTAAACCGGCTTTACCTATGCTGAAAGCAACCCTGCGCTCTATCTCATCTGTCGGGATATATTGATTCTCCAACGCAAACGCTGCATCATCCTCAACTGTGACCCCAACTATCTGGTTTTCAGGGTTTTGAAAGACCATAGCTACAAGAGAGCGGATTTCAGCCACATTCTCAGGGAGAGAAGTGTCAAGCCCAAAAACACGACAAACGCCCCGTTCAGGTATCAACAGGGCGCTTAAAAACTTTAACAGTGTAGACTTTCCCGAACCATTCCTGCCTACTATGACAAGCCATTCACCTTCATGGCACTCAAGAGTCATATCGTTCAATACAGCGGAATTTGATCCTCTGTATGAAAATGAAACGCTGTCAAGAATGAACGCTTTGCAGGTCTGATTATTTCCCTTCAACAAGCTGAATAACTGCCATCTGCGCCCCGTCTCCCGCACGGGGAGCAAGTTTTACTATACGGGTATATCCGCCTTTATCAAAAGACAAATACTTAGGAGCCACCTCGCTGAATAGCTTCAGCGCAGCGGCTTTATGCGGCATCTTCTGACGTACGATACGACGATCATTTATTGTGCCGCCACGTGCGCGCGTAATGAGTTTTTCGGCAAAACTGCGCAGCTCTTTTGCACGTGTAACAGTCGTCGTTATACTGTCATTAAGGAACAAGCTCGCCGCAAGGTTTCCAAGCATTATCATTCTATGGCTTCCATAGCGGCCAAGCTTTCTTTTGTCCATACGATGTCTCATTATTAACTAATCCTCCATTTCCTTATCGCTGTTTCTGAGGTGCAATCCTGCAGATTCAAGTTTATCTGTTATCTCAATAAGCGATACCTTACCAAGGTTTCGAATCTTAAGCAGGTCCTCGCGCGAATGACGCACAAGTTCCGCCACAGTACGGATTCCTCCGCGCATCAAACAATTTTCGCTGCGAATGGACAGCTCAAGCTCCTTGACAGAACGGCTCAAAAGAGCATCCCGCTCATGCGTTCCTGCAAGAGAGCGACTTATGTTTCCGATTACATCAGGTTCGTCTACTATATTGCAGAATTTTGCAAGATCGGACATGAGATAGCTGAAATACACTTCCAGAATCTTTGATGCCTCATGCGTCGCCATTTCCGGCGTAATTATTCCATTTGTCCAAATATAAAGCAAAAGCCTTTCAAAGTCGGTTCGCTGCCCGACACGGGCTGCCTCGATCTCATAGTTTACCCGAAGAACAGGAGAGTAAATCGCATCGACCAACAACGCGTCTATCGGCAGCCATACCGGCTTGGGACGTTCGCTCGACACATAACCTACCCCATGTTCTATGTACAGATCCATTTCCAAACGCCCGCCTTCTCCAATCGAACAGATTTTTGCCTCTGGATCCACAAATTCAATCTCGCTGTCCGGCTGAACATGTTTTGCCCTGACATCACATGGGCCGTCAACTTCAATTCTCAGAGTTTTTATATCTGTACTGTGCGATAGCACCGGAATGTGTTTGAGATTCATAAGGATCTCTATTACATCCTCTCTCGCTCCCGGCACAGTGCTGAATTCATGTAACACACCGCTGATCCGAACCGCTGTAATAGCTGCACCACGAATTGACGAGAGTAAAACTCTTCTCAGAGCATTGCCCAAAGTCATTCCGTACCCTCTTTCCAACGGTTCCAGAGAGAGCACGGCGTATGTGGAACTGCTCTCTGTAATACGTATTTCAGGACGCAACAATTCCACTGTTACCAACACCTTCCTGCTCTTTAACGAGCATAAAATTCGACAACAAGCTGTTCTGATACTGGAGCATCAACCTGTTCGCGTGTTGGAACAGATACAATTTTTCCTTCATATTTTGCAGCGTCATATTCAAGCCAAGCAGGCGTTCCGCCGCCTTTTTTAGCGGCCGCTGCTTCCGAGTTCTCTTTTATAACAGGGATAGTTCTGCTTTTTTCCTTCACAGTTATAACATCGCCGGCTTCGACCAGGTAGCTCGGAATATCTACTTTCTTACCGTTTATAAGAAAATGACCGTGCAGTACAAGCTGACGCGCCTGTGCGCGGCTGATGCCCAATCCTAAACGATGAACGACATTGTCAAGGCGGCGTTCAAGCAGTTGCAGGAAATTATGCCCCGTCTGTCCCTTCATTTTTTCGGCAATACCGTAAAAACGACGGAATTGTGATTCCTGTATCCCGTAAAAACGGCGAAGCTTTTGTTTTTCTCTGAGACGAATCCCGTATTCGCTTATCTTCGTTTTTGGGCGCGATGTTTTTTTAACTTTTTTCTCTCCAGATTCGGACCTCGTTATCGCACACTTTTCAGTGTAGCAACGGTCACCCTTTAAAAATAATTTGGCGCTCTCTGCCTTGCAAAGCCGACAGACCGGACCAGTATATCTGCTCATATTCTCATTCTCCTTTGATTCCGACTACACCCGGCGCCGTTTTGGAGGGCGGCATCCATTGTGCGGCACGGGAGTGGTATCCCGGATCAAATTGACCTGCAGCCCCGCTGTCTGTAAAGAACGGATCGCGGACTCACGCCCCGGGCCAGGCCCTCTGACTATGACGTCAAGTTCCTGCATTCCATTGTCCTGCGCTACCTTAGCGACATTCTGCGCTGCAATCTGCGCCGCGAACGGTGTGGATTTCCTTGTTCCCTTGAAACCGACATTTCCGCCCGAAGCCCAGGATATTATGTTTCCGCCTTTATCGCTTATGCAGACGATAGTATTGTTAAAAGTAGAGTAGATATGAGCCACTCCGTAACTTATATTTTTCTTCTCTCGCTTCTTGCCTCTTGTGCGACCACTTGTACGCTGTTTTGCCACGCCACTATTCCCCCTTTACTTTCCTGCCTGCTTCTTATTGGCAACGGTGCGACGCGGCCCTTTACGGGTCCTCGCGTTCGTCTTCGTCCTTTGCCCGCGCACAGGAAGCCCGATTTTATGACGTATCCCACGATAGCAGCCTATATCGATAAGCCGTTTGATACTCATTGAGACCTCTCTGCGCAAATCTCCTTCAACTTTTATATTCTCTTCTATTTCACGGCGGATTTTCTGCGCATCCTCTTCGGATAAAGCTTTTACCCTTATGTCCGGGTTCACGCCTGTCTTAGCGAGAATTTTCTTCGCTGTCGCCAATCCAATTCCAAAAATATAGGTAAGCGCAATCTCTATGCGTTTATCCTTTGGAAGATCAACACCTGCAATACGAGCCATCCCGTTACCTCCTTGCGCCCTGTCTTTGTTTGTGACGTGGATCCCTGCTGCAAATAATTCTGACTACTCCTTCACGGCGAATCACACGGCAGAACTCACACATCGGTTTTACCGACGGTTTTACCTTCATTTATAACCACTCCTTAAGCGCGCTTTTATTTATACCGATAAGTTATACGACCTCTCGTAAGGTCATACGGAGAGATCTCGACCAGCACCCTGTCTCCGGGTAGTATTCGAATAAAATGCATTCTCATTTTACCGGCTACATGTGCAAGGAGTTTATGTCCATTTTCCAGCTCCACTCTGAACATCGCGTTCGGTAATGGTTCTGAAACAACTCCTTTAGCTTCTATAACTTCTTCTTTGTCTGACATGCACTAACCTGCCTTCCTGCTTTTATTTTTCCCTGCCGCCATTTTTCATAGCGGACAAAAGATAACGAAATCTTCCATGGTCAATATCCTGACCTTCTTCCACCTTTTTGCGCACCTCATCAATAACAAGCCGCATCGGCTGAAGATGCTTCGGATTCTTCCGTTTAGGGCGCTTCACGTTAAACTTGCACGCATCCGCTAAGAATACTCTCCCCTCAGCCACTCCTACTACAACGTAAATACGTCCTACATCTTTGCCCTGCTTTGATATAACTACCTGTCCCAGTTTTAGATCTGCCATGGGGTCAGGATTTCTGTTTCATGGTCAGTTATTACAACTGACCTTTCAAAATGTGCAGCATCGGAACCGTCAGCAGTAAGCACAACCCAATCATCCGCTCCTACAACAACCTCCTCGCCGCCAGCCATTACCATCGGCTCAATCGCGAGAGTCATCCCTCTTTGAAGAGAAATACCCCTGCCGGGTCTTCCATAATTAGGTATCTGAGGAGCTTCATGAAGCTTTGACCCCAATCCATGCCCGGTATAGTCCCTTACAACCCCATATCCATTGGCTAAAGCGTGCGACTCCACCGCATATCCTATATCGCCAAGCGTATTGTTCTTCCTCGCTGATGCTATTGCGCGATTCAAGCATTCTAAAGTTACCTCCAGCAGCCGCGCCCTCGATTCGCTTATAACACCAACAGGATAAGTACAAGCAGCGTCACCGTAATAACCTTGCCAGCAAACTCCCACATCAACGCTCAATATATCTCCCTCAATAAGGATACGCTCCCTGCTCGGGATACCATGAACTATTTCACTGTTGACGGAAGTGCAAATAACCCCCGGAAACGGGTTTGATGCGTGTATCGGCTTATAGCCTTTAAAAGCAGGGATAGCTCCTTCCCTTTCTATACACTCACTTACCGCTGCATTTAATTCTCCGGTCGATATGCCCGGTTTTACTATTTCCCGAAGCATGTCAAGAACATTTGCGACAATGGACCCGGCTCTACGCATCCTCACCAATTCCGTCTCGGTTTTGAGTTTTATCATTCAGGAAACATGACCTTGATATCGTCGAAAATAGCGCTTCGGTCACGCTTTCCATCAAGACGGCGTAGGATTCCCTTTCTTTCATACCAGTCGATCAAAGGCGCCGTCTGCGTATGATAAACAGCCAGCCTTTTGCGTATGACTTCTTCCTTGTCATCATCCCGTTGCTGCAGTATCCCGCCGCAATCGCAATTTTCACCATGATGATAAAGAAGATTAGTTATTTTGCCGCATTTATCGCAAGTCCTGCGATTTGTAAGGCGGCTGACTACTATCTCATCATCAACTTCAAACAAAAAAACTACGTCAAGCGGGCAATTCATCTTGTCAAGAAGCTCAAGAAGCGCCTCCGCCTGAGGAACAGTCCTGGGACATCCATCAAGCAGAAAACCATTTGCACAATCGGGGGCTTCCAAACGCTCCTCTATCATTCCGATTATCACATCATCAGGGACAAGCCCGCCCGAGTCCATAAAAGCTTTAGCCTTTTTTCCAAGCTCTGTGCCGGCCTTGATGTTTACCCTGAGCATATCACCTGTTGAAATATGGGCGCAGTTATAATACTGCTTTATATCTTCAGCCTGAGTCCCTTTTCCTGCTCCGGGAGCGCCCAACAATATTGCTCGCATATTATGACCTCCTAACGGAGTAATCCTGTTCCTTTGCTTCCGCTACGTTTAAGGATTCCCTCATAATGACGCATAAGAAGCTGAGCTTCAACCTGATGCACAGTATCAAGCGCAACGCCGACAACTATAAGCACGGCCGTTCCGCCAAAATAAAAATTAGCTCCGATAACATTCGACATAAAATTCGGTATGAGCGCCACAGTTGCGAGGAAAACCGCTCCGCCGAGAGTTATGCGCGACATGACTTTTTCTATATAATCTGCAGTTGGCTGCCCCGGGCGAATCCCAAGAATGAATCCTCCGTTTTTCTTCATATTATTTGATATATCCGTCGGGTTAAATACGACTGCGGTATAGAAATAAGCGAAGAAAATTATCAGCAACACATCGAAAAACATATATCCCATGCTTCCAGGAGCAAACAAATCCTGAAAAAACCTTGCTATCCGGCCATCACCAAACAAGCCGGCTATCATTGAAGGGAAAATAAGCACCGAAGAAGCGAATATGATAGGAATAACTCCCGCCTGATTAACTTTCAAGGGAATGAAAGTGCTCTGACCTCCATATACTTTATTGCCTATAACACGTTTAGCATACTGCACGGGCAGCCTTCTCTGGCCTTCCTGCAGCATTACGCATCCCGCAACTACGACAACCATCAATAAAAGGGCAGTTACAATAGGGATTATACCAATACCACCTGCCAACAACAGGTTCCAACTCTGCACGACGGCTTCAGGAAGCCGGGCGACGATACCGGCAAAAATCAAAAGCGAGATTCCATTGCCTATACCATGATCGGAAAGCTCTTCACCAAGCCACATCACGGCTATTGAGCCTGCTGTTATCGTAGAAACAACAAGCACTGTTCCTAAAAATCCGCCGCTGAAAATCCCAAGGCTGCGAAGCCACGTCGTCATTCCCATCGCCTGTACAACGGCAAAAAGGACGGCTCCGTAACGGGTCCATTGGATTATTTTCTTGCGTCCGCCTTCATTATCCTTTTGAAGCTTTTCCAAATATGGGAAAATAACGATCATAAGCTGCATAACAATGCTTGAGTTGATATAAGGAGCTACGCCGAGCGCAAAAACGCTGAACCTGCGCAGCGCACCTCCGGCAAATATATCAAGGAAACCAAGCAATCCGGCAGCCCCCTGATCAAACATTCTTTGCATAGCGGCTGAATCAATGCCCGGAGTTGGAATATGAGCGCCGAGGCGAAAAATAAAAAGCACTCCTATAGTAAATAGTATCCGCCTCTTAAGGTCAGGCAGTTTAAACGCGTCTCGGATAGAACCGAACATATCAGACCACCTCTGCCTTCCCGCCTGCCGCCTCTATTTTACTCTTTGCGCTCTCGCTGAAAGCGTTTGCTTTAACGATTAGAGGTTTATCCATCTCTCCGCGCGCCAGTATCTTTACCGGCAACATTGCGTTGTGAACAAGCCTTGAAGATAAAAGCTCCATTATCGTAACTTCCTGATCAGGGGCAAAAACCCTGCACAATGACTCAATATTTACTATCTGATAATTGACTGCGAAACGCGCGTTATTGAATCCCCTTTTAGGAATTCTGCGCATGAGAGGCATTTGACCGCCCTCAAAACCCGGCCTGACACCGCCGCCGCTGCGCGATTTCTGTCCTTTATGACCTTTTCCAGCCGTCTTGCCGGTCCCGCTGCCAATCCCCTGTCCCAAACGTTTTGGTTTTCTCTTTGATCCGGGTACCGGATGGAGATCATGCAAATTCATGATTTCACCTCCGAACATTCGACCAGATGGCTTACTTTGTTGATCATTCCCATTACCCCGGGAGTAACCTCATGTTCTACCGTCTGATGCATTTTACGAAGTCCAAGCGCCTCTATGGTTCTATGCTGTTTTGGGGAATAACCTATTACGCTTTTGACCAATTTAACTCTGATTCTCGGCATTTTGCCCTCCTTATGCGGATACAGCCGCTGTTTCAGCTTCTGTAGATTTTTTACCGCGGAGCTTCAATATCTCATCCGGCGTGCGACTTTGTTTTAACGCTTCAAGCGTTGCCCATGCAATATTTATCGCGTTTGAAGTCCTACCGACTACTTTTGCAACAACGTCCTTAATCCCGCCCAATTCCATAATCGCGCGAACTACCGCGCCGGCGATAACTCCCGTACCCGCAGGGGCCGGTTTGAGAAGAACTTTGGCCGCTCCGAAAGAAGCAAGTATTTCGTGAGGCACAGTATTCCCCACACGCTTTAGCTCAACAAGGTCTTTACTTGCCTTGTCTATTCCTTTGCGGACAGCTTCCGAAATCTCCTTAGCTTTACCTGTACCTACTCCGACATATTGCTCGCCGTCTCCGACAACGACAAGCACGCTAAACTTAAATCTCTTGCCGCCTTTAACGACCTTACTGACACGGTTAATAGCAACAACTCGTTCAGTGAGCTCAAGTCCCTTTGCATCAATGCGTTTTCTAATCATGTTCGCTTTGCGCTCCTCTCTTAGAACTTAAGTCCGGCTTCACGGGCTGCATCAGCTAATGCTTTCACTTTTCCGAGGTAAATATGACCTCCGCGGTCAAACACTACCGTCTCGATCCCGTTCTGCTTTGCTCGTTCAGCGGCTAATTTTCCGATATATTTTGCGGCTTCAATATTTCCCGCCGGTTGTTTAGTGTCAGCGAATACTTTTTCGACAGTCGAAGCGGAAACAAGCGTATGCCCATTATCGTCATCGATAATCTGTACATAAATATGGTCTAAACTTCGAAATACTGACATCCTTGGGCGTTCCGCAGTTCCCGCAAGGTTACCGCGAAGTCTTTTGTGCCTGATTATACGCATTGCATTTCTGCTTTTATTCTTCATCTATCACACCTCAAGAGCTACTTCGCCCCGGCTTTGCCGGCCTTGCGAATAATATGTTCGCCCATATAGCGAATGCCTTTTCCATGATATGGCTCGGGCGGGCGATAGCCGCGTATTACCGCGCTGACCTGTCCGACTGCTTGTTTATCAATTCCCTTGACAACTATTCTTACGGGGTTTTCAACGACTATTTCTATTTCATCAGGCGCTTCAAATTCGATCGGATGAGAATAGCCAAGGCTCAAAACCAGCTTCTTTCCCTGCATCTGAGCTCGGTAACCAATGCCGACAAGTTCGAGAGTTTTCTGAAAACCTTCGGAAACGCCCGTGACCATATTGGCTACAAGCGCTCGAATAAGCCCATGTGAAGCGCGAGTCTGCTTTTCATCGTTTTCACGGCTTACATTGATGACTCCGCCTTCGATTTTGAGGTCTATTCCAGGCATCATATGCGTTGAAAGCTCGCCTTTACTGCCTTTTACTACTATCCTTTCTCCTTTTACTGAAACATCCACCCCTTTAGGAAGCGTTATCGGTTTTCGTCCTATACGTGACATTCTGCAGCCTCCTACCAAACATAGCAGACGACTTCGCCGCCGAGTCCGAGATTTGATGCCTCGGCTCCGGTTTTAAGTCCCTGCGGTGTGGATATCACAGCCATACCAAGACCGCCCATAACATGCGGGAGCTTGTCCTTACCAACATATATCCTTCTGCCTGGCTTGCTTATGCGGCGTAATCCCTGAATTACGCGCTCGCGCTCCGGCCCGTAGGAAAGAAAAACCCTGATTATGCTGTAAGGAAGCGATTGGTCGTTTACAACTTTAAAATTCTTAACATAACCTTCCTCTTTTAGGATACGCGCTATTGCAAGCTTTATTTTGCTTGCGGGAATATCGACGCTCTCGCTGTAAATCATATTAGCGTTCCTTATTCTTGTGAGCATATCCGCTATCGGATCATTTACATACATTTTCCGCTGCCTCCCTTTTGACTACCAGCTTGATTTAACAACGCCGGGCAATTTGCCCTCGCGAGCTAATTTCCGGAAGCAGCAGCGGCACATATCATATGCGCGCAAATATGCGTGAACCCTTCCGCAAAGCGGACAGCGGTTATACTTCCGGACCTCAAACTTAGGGGGTTGTTTGGCCTTATATTTCATAGCCTTTCTTGCCATCGTTCCAGCCCTCCTATTTGCTAAACGGCATGCCCAATGCTTTTAAGAGGCCTGCTGCCTCTTCATCGGTTTTAGCCGTTGTAACTATTGTTATATTCATTCCACGCTGGCGGATAACCTTATCATAACTTATTTCAGGGAATATAATCTGTTCCCGTAATCCAAAGTTATAATTTCCGCGACCGTCAAAACCTTTTCGGGGAACTCCCTGAAAGTCCTTGATCGTCGGTAAAGTCAATGATACAAGGCGGTCAAGAAAATCCCACATGCGCGAGCCCCTAAGCGTAACAGTACATGCAACGGGCATGTTCTGCCTGACTTTGAACCCTGCCACTGATTTTTTAGCCCTCTTAAGAAGCGGCTGCTGTCCGGATATAGCACGAAGTTCAGCTATTGCCGCATCCATATATTTAATGTCGAGTTTGGCTTCGCCAACGCCTATATTTATCACTATTTTCTCCAGGCGGGGAAGCTGCATGACATTTTTGTATCCAAACTCCTTCATGAGTTTGGGACAAACCTCTTTTTTGTACATTTCAAGAAAACGCGGCGCCATGTTTTCCTCCTTAGGTGCGGTCAATTATTTCGTTGCATTTCTTGCATACGCGGACTTTCTTGCCGCTTTCAAGGAATGCACGACCAACGCGTGTAGCGGCTCCACAGCGCGGACACACCAACATTACTTTTGACGCGTAAATTGGTATTTCCTGCTTGATGATTCCGCCCTTAGGATCCTTCTGACTGGGCTTTTTATGGCGGGAAGCCATATTAACACCCTCCACTACGACCATATCTCTTTCATTGTCGCGGCGCAGAACTTTTCCTTCCTTACCTTCATCCTTACCACTGATAACACGAACACGATCGCTCTTTCTAATTCTCATCTTCGGTTTTTCAGCTTTTTTCTTATTAGCCAAAGCCATTTACTTCGCCTCCCCTTACACAACTTCAGGAGCAAGAGAAAGAATACGCATATATCTCTTGGCCCTCAGCTCGCGTCCAACAGGCCCAAAAATACGCGTCCCTTTGGGTTCTCCGTTGCCATCAATAATGACGGCGGCGTTATCATCAAAACGAACATAAGACCCGTCAGCACGTCGAACCTCTTTTTTAGTGCGTACGATAACAGCCTTTACTACCGTTCCTTTGGCTATATTGCTGTTAGGTATAGCTTCACGAACCGACGCAACGATAATATCTCCGATCGAACCCCATTTGCGTTTGCTTCCGCCTAATACCTGAATGCAGAACAGTTTCTTAGCTCCAGTGTTATCAGCGACATTGAGTACAGTTGTAAGTTGAATCATTTACTGTCCCTCCGCTTGCCCTGAACCAAAAACCGGAGCGCGGCGTATAATTTCAAGAAGCTCCCAGCGCTTGGTCCTGCTAAGAGGCCTGGTCTCGCCGATTTTAACCTCGTCTCCCACACGGCATGTATTCTCAGCATCGTGAACCATATACTTTTTAGCTTTTACTATACGTTTTCCATAAAGCGGATGCTCTGCGTATCTCGTCACGCGCACAACGATAGATTTGTCCATCTTGTCGCTCACCACGCTGCCGATACGAGTTTTTCTGTGCGAAGCCCGCACTTCCATATCAGATGACCTCCTTCGCACGCTGTTTTTCACCAGCAACTGTAAGTATTCTTGCAATCGTCTTGCGAACGATTTTTATACGGCTTGTATTCTTTAACTGACCAATAGCGTTTTGGAAACGAAGATTAAAAAGCTCTTCTTTGTACTGGTGAAATTTATCCTGTAGCTCACTCAATCCAAGGTCTTGAAGACTTTTCGTATCTGTCTTTTTATCCATGTTATTCACCTAAGCCTTCCCGTGCAACGATCTTTACTTTGATCGGCAGCTTATAAGCAGCGGTACGGAAAGCCTGCTCTACTACATCCTTGGAGACGCCCGCTATTTCAAACATTATGCGTCCTCTCTTTACAGGCGCTACCCAAAACTCCGGCGCCCCTTTTCCCTTTCCCATACGAGTTTCAAGAGGCTTTTTGGTAAATGGGTGATCCGGGAATATCCTGATCCAAATTTTACCGCCCTTTTTCATTTTTCTCGAAATTGCAACTCGCGTTGCCTCTATCTGGCGCGCGGTGATCCAAGCGTTTTCCTGTGCTTGAAGACCATAATCGCCAAAGGCTACATACGTGCCGCCCTTCGATATTCCACGCAAGAGCGCGCGATATGATTTGCGGAATTTTACGCGGCTTGGCATCAACATCTGAAACTACCCCCTGCTCCTTTTATTAGAACGTGGCTGTTGAGCCGGTTTTTCATTGTCTCTGTCACGGAAAATCCAAACCTTACAACCAATCACTCCGTACATTGTACGTGCTTCCGCAAAGCCATAGTCTATATCAGCTCTAAGAGTTGAAAGCGGCAGGCGCCCCTCGTTATACCACTCGGCACGCGCTATCTCAGCTCCTCCAAGACGCCCGGCAACCTGTACTTTTATTCCTTTAGCGCCGCTCTTCATTGCACGGAACATTGCCTGTTTCATAGCGCGCCTGAATGAGACCCTGCGCTCAAGAGAAGCAGCTATTCCCTCTGCGACAAGCTGTGATACCACATCAGGATTTTTTATCTCCTGAATATTGACCATGACCTTAGCTCCGCTTATAGTTTGGAGTTCGTCCTTTATATTCTGTATCTCTTTTCCGCCATGCCCGATCACTACACCAGGCCGCGCGGTCCAAATCGTGAAACGAATCACGTGACCAACGCGTTCTATTTCAATCTTAGAGATACCCGCGCCTTCCCATTTTTTCCGGATCCATTCCCGAAGGCGCAAATCCTCATGAAGCTTCTTTGCATAATCACGTCCGCCTGCATACCACTTTGACTCCCAGTCTGTTACGACACCAAGCCTATAACCAAATGGATGAACTTTCTGTCCCAAAATTAAACCCCCTCCGCTTAACGTTCCGCGACAACGACTGTAACATGCGTTGTACGGTGCTTGTAAGGATGTGCCGAACCTTTAGAGACGGCGTTAAACCTCTTCATCACCGGACCATTGTTTGCCACAGCGTTCACAACTACTAGTTTGTCCATGTCCATCCCAAGATTGTGCTCTGCATTTGCCATAGCGCTGTGAAGAACTTTGTAAACCACACGAGCCGCTTTCTGCGGGCTGAATTTCAAAATCAAAAGGGCATCATCCGCTTTCTTATGATTAATAAGTGTCAGCACTTGACGGACTTTTAACGGGGAAATCCTTGCCTGACTAACCATTGCTTTTGCTTCCATCACTCAAGAACCCCCTTACTTACCTTTGCTTGAACGTTCCTGTCCCGCGTGACGTCCAAATCTGCGGGTTAGAGAGAACTCTCCAAGCTTGTGCCCTATCATATTTTCACTTACATAGACAGGAATATGCATCTTGCCATTGTGAACGGCAAGCGTATGACCAATCATCTGCGGAACTACGGTAGAGCGTCGTGACCATGTTTTAAGAACCTTCTTGGTTCCAGATTCGT
>WRBZ01000005.1 GCA_009784305.1 Synergistaceae bacterium | reverse complement strand
CCTTCCGGGAGAAGCCCTTCAAGCCAGCATAACGTCGGAATGGTTTCTATTCCATTAGCTACAGCCACTTCAAGGATGGTCTGTCCCTTAGTTCCGGTGCATTCTTTTCCATCAAAATGGAGTTTTATCATCTTCTCCACCCCTATTCTTTCGTAATAGCCTTGAATGGGCATTTATCTATGCACGCTCCACATTTTACACAACGCGCCTGGTCTATAACAAATGGTGTCTTCGTTTGTCTGTCGCCGGATATGCAGTTCGTGGGGCAATTCTTCGCACAAAGACCGCAATATTTACATTTATCATCATGAATGGTAAAAGTGATCAATTCTGGGCATACATGAGCCGGACATTTTTTATCATTGATATGAGCTTCATATTCATGACGGAAGTATTTCAGTGTCGTCAGGAGCGGGTTAGGAGCAGTCTGCCCAAGGCCGCAAAGTGACATATTCTTGACCATTACAGCCAACTCTTCAAGCTTCTGAATGTCTTCGATTTTCCCGCGTCCTTTAGTTATTTCATCTAGCATAAGAAGTATCTGTTTAGTCCCTTCACGGCATGGAGTACATTTACCGCATGATTCACGCTGTGTGAATTCGAGGAAGAACTTGGCGACATCAATCATACAGTTGTCTTCATCCATAACGACAAGGCCACCGGAACCCATTATTGCGCCAAGCCGCGTAAGGTCTTCATAGCTCACGGGAGTATCCAGATGATCCTCGGTAAGGCATCCGCCTGAAGGGCCACCTATCTGAACGGCTTTAAACTTCTTATCGTTGAGGATTCCTCCTCCAATTTCCATGATTATTTCGCGTATAGTAACGCCCATTGGAACTTCTACAAGTCCTGTATGCTTTACCTTGCCCGTAAGCGCAAAAACCTTAGTTCCTTTTGATTCCGCAGTTCCCATGGAGGCATACCAATCTCCTCCGTTCAGTATTATCTGCGGAATGTTCGCCCACGTTTCAACATTATTTATATTTGTCGGTTTTCCCCATAGACCGGAAACAGCCGGGAACGGCGGTCTTGGGCGCGGCATTCCGCGCATCCCTTCTATGGAAGCCATCAGCGCTGTCTCTTCCCCGCAAACGAAAGCACCCGCGCCTTCTTTTATGTGAACACTGAAAGAGAAATCAGTTCCAAGGATTTTATCTCCCAGTAAACCATATTCTTCAGCTTGAGATATTGCGGTTTTAAGTCTATCTATCGCAAGCGGGTACTCGGCGCGGCAGTAAATATAAGCCTCATCCGCTCCTATAGCATAAGCCCCGATTGCCATTCCTTCAAGAATTGAGTGCGGATCACCTTCAAGAATGGACCTGTCCATAAATGCGCCCGGGTCTCCTTCATCCGCATTGCAAATAACATATTTCTTTGGTCCGGGAGATTTCGCGCAGAAACTCCATTTGAGCCCAGTGGGGAATCCGCCGCCGCCGCGGCCGCGAAGCGAGGATTTTTTCACTTCTTCAACTACCTGCTCCGGAGTCATCGATGTAAGGCATTTCCCTAACGCCTCGTAACCGTTGTGCCCAATGTATTCCTCAATGTTGTCAGGATTGATGTAGCCGCAGTTTTTAAGAGCAATTCTTTTCTGCTTGCTATAAAACGGAAGTTCTTTGTAAGAAGCTATGTGAATCTTTTCAGCTTCTTTAAACATAAGGCGCCCAACGGTTCTTCCCTTAACAAGATGTTCACGGACAATCTCTAAACCATCTTCGGGGGTAACACGGCAATAGAACGTACCTTCAGGGTACACTATAACAATAGGACCCATTTCGCACATTCCATGACACCCCGTTGGTATAACTGACACTTCATCAGCAAGGGAAAGTTTTTCAATTTCTTTCTTAATTGCTTCTGTTAGCTGAGCAGCTCCACTGGAGTGACATCCCGTTCCGTTGCATATCAGTACGTGTGAACGATACATCTCTCTATCCCCACCTCTTTCTTTTCCACCAATTATAAATCATCTATTCATTATACGATACAATTGCGACAATTTGTGGAAAAAAATACGAACAAAAAAATTTTAAATAATTGTTTTGGCATATATTTATATCTATATAGATTTACTTATTGTCATATTATTTCATAATATTCTTGTAAACATTTGTTGTTACTTAAGAAGAGGCGGAAAAAAGCTATGAATAATAGTGAATGATATTTGACTTCTCATCCTTGGATGACCTTAAATTGGATCTATCTCACGCGCCTTATGGTTTATGGTTGTTATTAGATGCAGCTGAATCGAAATGCCGACATCTGGCAGGTCTTATAGAGAGCTGGGGTCGCGGAATTGAGAAAATTTTCAAAGCGTGCGAAGCTGATGGAATCCCACATCCAGAATACACCGTCCATCCCACAAATATTATGATCAAATTTACCGCGCCGGAAAATAGGATCATACGACACAATTCCAGCGCGAAAAATAATGGTCTTGCCGACTCCGTTACCCCCCAAGTACCCCCCAAGTACCCCCCAAGTACTGGCTGCTTTAAGTACGGCTGAAATTGCGCTTTCCAAGTCAGAGTTACAAGAAGCAATCGGCTTAAATGACCGAAAACACTTTACAAAAGAAATCCTAAAACCTCTTCTTGAAAATGGTTTGCTGGAAATGACTATCCCTGATAAACCCAGGAGCAGTAAACAAAAATATCGCATAACCGAGCGCGGGAAGGAATTTATGGCGTGATCAATTGGATATCAATGCCCAAAACAGCGATAGATCAGCGATAAAAAACAGCGATAGGGCTTCTGCTATTATGAAATATTCATAGAAAAATAGCAAAGGCAGAAGTGCAATTAGGTGCAATTCATTGTGCAATTAATATTGCGTGAAATGGCTAACCACTTATGCTTCCTTTAATTATTCTTAATTTTAAGATGTGCAATTAGGTGCAACTTTGGTGCAAACAATGTTGCATGAAATGGCTTAACCATGCGCAATATGCCATTTTGCTCTGCTTGTATTACCTGCTAAAACAATTCTGCCTTCATTGCGCAATTCGTTTAAGAGCAATTGTATTTGCCTTCGCGAATGGCTTGGCAAAACTTGTTGTAATTCCTTAAGCTGTGTTCCTTTTGCCCCGTTTTTTCTAAGATGCTTTATGATTAGCTCTTTGTTCGTTTCCCGGTCTAAGCCTATCAGCCGTGTATGTATGCCGGATTTACCCGTTGCCTCATATAAGCTCCGTGCTAATACATATTTGCTCCTGCTGGCATGTTCGATTATTCCCATATCAATTAAGCGCTTTGTGCGTGGATGGAGATTACCGGAAAGCTTTTGCTCGTGAAACAGCGCGTTTATTACGAGAAAATCATCCGTTGATAAAATTTCCAGCCGTTCGTTTTCTTTCACTCTGTTTTAGAGAAAGGCTCATTGGATCCCTTTCTAATCTTCTCCAATCCGATACACTTGCCCTTAATTCGCATACCAAAGATATTCCTCAAGCGTTTTCGCTTTATCGAAAAGGTGCGTGTTATGTGACCAACTCAATATTGCAGACACTGTCTGCAATATTTCCTCATCGGTCACAAGCTCGGCAAATTTACGCATATATCGAAGATTTCGTGCAGAGTATCCTTTAGCTTTCGGGAAGTCCAATTTGATGTCGCGTGAAAGGTTATCAATAAAACTGCTCCCATATTTCACGTTATCAATGATTATTTTGCCAATATTCCAGAACAGCACTATCTGTTCGCGGTTCACGCCCAAGACGGCTTTGTATTGCGCGTTGTGGATACGTGTTTTAATATCCTCTAACGCTTGGAAATAGCTGTTATTATTCATTAACACGGCGTTGCCTCCTTTTTTACTGATGGTGTCCTGAATTCGACAACGAGCAGCATGACTATTTCAGCACATAATAAGCGTAGCGGTTGTTACCGACCTTTTCAATTGTACCGTCACTTACCATCTCACGAAGGAGCGCTCTCACACGACCATCGCTGAGTCCAATGACATTGGCAAAATCAATAGCTTTCGCTCGGCCATGTTCTTCAAGGAATGAGATAATCGCTTCTTTTCTATCGGACAATGTATCCGATTGCGACCGATTGACAACCGATTGGCGACCGCTTAAAACATCTGCTTCATTCCTTTTAAACGTGACTTTAAAAAAGCCGGAAAGCTCAAATTCAAAATAGGCAGCATTCGCTTCTTGTGCAACCTTCTTCATCCACTCAATTCCCGCTCAGCAAGAAGGATTTCATTCAAAAAGCGATGAATTAAATTTCCGTGCAATATGACATTGGTTTTTTATATCCAATATCATGGTACTTGACAACCATATATTATTGGTTATACTATACCATGGTTTATAACGATGAAATAAGAGAGGTATACAATATGCAACTGCACAGAATATTAGAGACGAAACAAGCGAACGCAATGAAAGTAGCCGATACGCTTCACAACTATTTCCGTGGAGAGGTACATGCCTCTGAAATCGAGGCATTGTCTGTTTACTGCGCCTATGCACTATACAAAGCGCAACAACTCAGCAGCTCCAATTTGCCTGAAATTGAAACCGTACTAGGTACGATGAAAGGAAATGAGAACATATACTACTTTTTAGAGCCTAAAATAAAAGAGCATTGGAAATGTGTTAATTCGAACTATGGACGCTTTTCCTCTGAATCATTGGCAGAATTTATTTTACTCTCTTTCATCGCCGACAGAGGCTTTATAGAAGTCACTCCCGCTTCAATAATCAGTCTTTCACTCACTCTTCTTGATATTTGTGACGGAGAACGCGTTGCGGACTTTGGTACAGGCACAGGCGCTTTTCTTGTAAATGCGTTTTTGAAAAACAATGCTGCTAAGTATTATGGTGTGGAGCTTGATGCTTCTATGTCAGCAATTTCCAGTATACGTGCTGAATTATTGGGTAATTCGGTTACGATTGAACAGAATGATATGTTCAAATGTGCAGAGAAAGAGGAGCCCTTTGACAAAATATTTTCCAACTATCCTTTTGGAATGAGGCTTAAGAATATGCGCGGAGGACTTTCTTATATGGAAAAACTCTCAGAAACCTATCCAAATATTTCAAAAGCAACTTCCTCTGACTGGATTTTCAACTCGCTGTTGGTTTCAAGCATTACCGATAAAGGCAAAGCCGTCGGAATTATGACAAATGGAGGGACATGGAACAGTATTGACAGGCCGATTCGTGAATATTTCGTACGCAGGGGTTTCATTGAAACAATAATTGCTCTGCCGGAAAAAATATTCACAACGACAGCAATTCCTACCACACTCGTTGTCTTTAGTCATAGGAACAAGCGCATTAGAATGATTGATGCACGTGAGATTTGCCAAAAAGGAAGAAGACAAAACGAATTTTCTGAAAGCAATATAGCCCAAATTGCATCAGCACTTACAAAAGATAGCGATATTAGTAAGAGTGTTGACATAATGGAAATTGAAGAAAAAGAATATGCTATAAACCCAATGCGATATTTGGAAAAACCATTTAAAATTGAAAACGGAGAAGAATTTGGCAATGTCATTGTCAGTATTACGCGAGGAGCGCATTTTACAGCTACTCAGCTTGACGAAATGGCATCGTCGGAGCCAACAAATATTCTGTTTCTAAAATTATCAAACATCCAAGATGGCTTAATTGATAAAAAACTTCCGTATTTGAAAGAGTTAGATACACGCTATAAGAGATACTACCTCAAAACAGGCGACCTCCTTATTTCCAAGAATGGTTTACTACCTAAACAAGATATTACCGATGGCAGACCAAATAATGAGCAACGGGCACGCAGCGTATTTGCATCATTTAAGATAGCCGTTGCCGATGTTAAAGCAAATACAAGCATCATTGCGAGCACAAATATTTATATAATAAGACTTGACGAAAGCAAGGTAAATCCACACTATCTAAAAGCTTATTTCGAAAGCGAACAAGGGGCAATAGCTTTAAACCGAATAGCGGCTGGTGCTGCACTTCCAATTATCGGCGCTGAACAACTCAAAAAGCTGATTATCCCTGTGCCTGATTTGGAAACGCAACAGAAGTTTGTCGAACGATACCTCGCAAAAGCCGATGAAATAAGGCAGTTGAAGTATCAATTGGAAAAAGCGCAGGCTGCATTGAAAAATATGTTTGGGGGCATGTGAAATGCAGCTTAGGCATGAAGAGCTTGTAGAACTCGCAGAAGACATTCTCCAGGAGCTTCCCGACAAAATATTTGAGGCTCTTTCAAAAGCCAATCGGTGCGGTTATCTTGAAGATTTATTAGAAAAGCTATGTTTGCAAGATCTTTTGTCTCCGAGCGAAAAAATACGTGCGCTGCCAAGCGGGAAAATTGCAGTTATCGGTGCGAGCAAAGTGAGTGAAGAAACCCTTGAATCTATAGGGGAAAAATTAGGCATAGCGAAAGACAGGTTTGAGTTTCACCTCGACTATGAAACAATAAAAAGATACGATTATCGCAAGTTTGAGTATGCGTCTAAGTACGCAGCTATCCTTTTTGGACCAGTATCACACAGCACAAGCGGAAAAGGTGACTATAGCAGTACAATAACAAGTATCGAAGATAAATATAGAAAAAATGTCATACCAGCAAAAGTTGGGCGTATTGGAAATAGCAACGACTTGAAAATAACTAAAAATAGTTTTGAAATAACTTTAAAAAACCTAATTTCTGAAGGTTCATTAGTAATAGGCTGAATTTCTGTGTCAGACAAGCAAAAAAGAAAGCGGGGCAGTCTTTATGGCAAAAGTAAAGCCAAAAAAAGAAAGCAACATGGAAGAGGCTCTATGGAAATCGGCGGATAAGCTGCGCGGTTCAGTCGAGCCTGCGGAATATAAGCATGTAGTTCTGAGCTTGTTCTTTCTTAAATTTGCCAGCGCCAAATTTGGAGAACGGCGGCGTGTAAACGGACAATTAAAATACAGCATTTTACCGAACATTAAAAATACAGCACTTAGCCACCTTTCTTAACTAGTAGTTTCTGTGCGTATTACTACATGATAATTAACGGTAAATCGCGTCACCTCCGTAATAATTTTCCATTGGTTATGGGAAAGGTGGAAAAATCTCAAACCATTTTCCACGCTTTCTTTAACATCCTGTAAATGGCGGCTTAATTTCTACTTTAGGATCCTTTCCTGGTGAGCCAGCCTGTAGCTGGAGCCGTCCATGTCAAATACTTCACATTTATGCAGCAGACGATCAAGCATCGCGGCGGTAATTACATGGTCACCCATAAATTCACCCCATTCCACAACTCCTTTATTTGTGGTCAGGATGATGGATGTTTGCAAAGACCAAAAAGGTTGACTACAACAGAAGCAGTTACGCTTTCATGTTTTCCGATATGGACAAGAATCGTCTGCTTTCTGTCGCTTGTTTATCAACGCTACGAATGACGTTATTTCGAGCGCTAATGATAATGTCCCGCATATCATCATAGAAAGCCGTGTTTGCAGTTTGTAAATCGCTCATATATTTCCCTCGGAATTCCACACGCGGACGCAATTCATTTTGGTTAGACTACGAACGCGTGTGTTCGCAATCTGTATTTCTTAAACTCTCTTTAGCAATTCACTTGTTTTATTGCTTACAAACGAATCAAGTTGTTTTTCTTTTTCCGCTCGTTCCTTTTTTGCTATAATGTCGTCAAGGATTAACTCAATTCCCGTTTTTTATATATGGAAACATTTTTTTACATTCATCCTCGCTTAATTCATGTATGCCTTTGCTTATAATTCCGTACATATTTGCACGACTTGTTAAACTGTCGGGAAGACAATCCTTTAATGCTGAAATTTTTTCAACGAACCTGTATTTTAAGAACTCATCATCTGAAATATTGAGTTTAACTTTTTCATTGGTAAACACATTGAAAACGAGCCTTTCAATAATTCGACGAAGATATACAAAAGCGCCTATTCCTATGCCGTGAGTATAAAGCCCTATAGCTCTGTTGTATTCATCATATTGCTCTTTAAGAACAGACTTGTATTTGTGCTTATCTTCAACAGCCAAATCGGTAAGTGAGGGATATTGACCTATTTTATTACTTCGTTTTCAGTAACAACCTGCATTCCCGCCAACACATGACGAGACTTGTTTGATAAACTGCAATAAAACGATGAAAATAGTAGAGAAATCCCAATAAGTGTCTTGCGTTAAACCTCGCCATGTGTTATGATATCTCGTGACGAGGAGGTGCAATATGACCATTGTACATCAGACTGATAATCGCTCGGGAATAACGTATGCCTATGAAGCCATATATTATTGGGATAAAGAGAAGAAACAGTCCCGAGCCAAGCGTACTCTCATCGGCAGGGTTGATGCCGATTCCGGCGAGATTGTCCCGACCGATGGTCGGATGAAGAAGGGGCGCGGCGGCGGAGATGCTGCACAATTAGCTGCCAAGCCGGGACCTATTCCAACTACAGAGTATAAAAGGCTTTTCTACGGTACTACCTATATGCTGGATATCATAGGCGACAAGCTTGGTCTATCAGATGATTTGCAACAGTGTTTTCCCGATACGTACACACAGATACTATCCTTGGCGTATTATTTGATACTGGAGGACAAGAATCCCCTCTACAGATTCGAGAAATGGGCCGCTACCCACAAGCACCCATACGGAAAGGATATTCCATCCCAGCGTAGCAGCGAGCTTTTTATGGAGATTACCGAAGATACAGTGCAGCGGTTCTTCAAACTCCAAGGGAAGCGTCGGTTAGAACGCGAGTATTGGGTCTACGACACGACTTCTTTCTCAAGCTATTCCGAAGCCTTAAGGCAAGTGCAATATGGCTACAACAAAGAGGATGACAGGCTTCCGCAGTTCAATCTTGCCTTGGTGTTTGGCGAACAGTCCAATCTGCCTTTCTACTACCGCAAGTTGGCAGGCAATATACCAGATGTGAAAACAGTCAAAGTTTTACTTACCGACTTAATGGCCTTGGGTTTAGAGAAAATGAAGTTGGTGATGGACAAAGGCTTTTTCAGCATTGATAACATCAATGGGCTGATGAAAGAGCGTCTTAAGTTCCTGATTGCCGTGAAGGCTTCGTTAAGCCTAATCCGTGCGGAATTGGAGAAAGTATACGATATCTTCCGCACTTTCGAATACTACAACGAAGATCATGAACTGTATTCAATCACGATTCCCAGCGAGTGGGTTTACACTCAAGAGCGGCCTTTCAAGGGTGATGTACTGGAAGAGAAGCGCCGGGTCTATATCCATTTGTACTACAACATAGAGAGGGCAGCGGAGGATCAGAAGAATTTTGATCGCATGCTTATGCGCCTAAAGCAAGAACTTCTTTCCGGCAAGCGCGACTTGAAACATGAAAGTCAATATGCCAAGTATTTCACAATAAAAAGTACGCCGATCAGAGGGATTCAGGTAACGGTAAACGAAACGGCTGTCAAGAAAGCTAAACGGTATTACGGCTTCTTTGCCCTTTTGAGCAATGAGAAGATGGACTCGATCACAGCGCTTGAACTCTACCGGAACAAAGATTTGGTGGAAAAGGCTTTCGGTAACCTCAAGGAGAGATTGAATCTGCGTCGAGCGTTAGTATCCTCGGAAAAAAGTTTGGATGGCAAGTTATTCGTGGAATTTGTCGCGTTGATTTATCTCTCTTACCTGAAAAAGCAGATGCAGATAAAGAACTTGGGCAGGCACTATACTATTACCGGATTGCTAGATAAACTTGATGTCATAGAATGTTTTGAGCGCCCGGGCAGAAAATTGCTTGTTGGCGAGGTGTTGGAAAAACAACGGCAAATATACATTGACTTGGATATCGTCCCACCATCCTCGTCATGAGTTCGCGGGAATATAGGAAACTAAGACAGCAGAGAGGGTTTTAAAAATTGCAGAGGCGGCAAAATGCCGCCCCTGCAATTTTTCAATTTAGATTGTTTACTTGCTTATGCCCTCCAGGGTATGCCCTTTAGGGTATGAATTACAGATTATTAATTGTTAAATACCGCCCCTACTGATCCATTATTTTTTTCAGGACTTCCTCGTAAGAATAAAACCCACGTTCGGTTTTTAACGCAAACTCAGCGGCTTTGAGAGCTCCAATGGCGAATACCGTCCGCGATATCGCGCGGTGAGATAAGGTTAAGACTTCACCTTCGTTTGAGAAATCAACAGTATGATCCCCCGGAACTCCGCCAAGCCTTAAGGAATGTATGTCGCATCTTTTGCGGTTTTTGTCTCCCGTAAGCATTGCGTCGCGCAATAAAACTGCCGTCCCGGAAGGAGCGTCTTTCTTTTTGTTATGATGAATTTCAATTATTTCAGCATCCCAATCGCTCAACATCAGAGAAAACTCGCGTAAAATTATTTTTAAAACGTTTATTCCGGTCGCGAAGTTATAGCTTTGTATCACGGGAACCTCTTCAGACAGTTTTTTGAGGCTCTCGATATGCTCATCCTTAAGCCCTGTGGTTCCTATCACCAAGGGTGATCCGTATTTTCTGCAAAGTGTTACGGTATCGTTTACTGACGCAGGCAGCGCGAAATTTATTATCACCTGAGGTTTCCCATTCTCCGCCTCTATACCGTTTTCATCAGCAAGCAGTACGGGGACATGCCCGGAAGAACCAAATATTGATTTTATTTCATGTCCCATTCGGCCAGAATAACCTATAATCCCATAATTCATATCATATCAGCTCCTCAGCTATCTGAACTGCGTTCGTTGCCGCGCCTTTGCGCACCTGGTCCCCGCACACCCAGAGGGCCAGCCCATTTCCGTTATTACTCAAATCCTTACGTATACGTCCTACAAATACCATATCCTGGCCGGAAGTTTTAATCGGCATGGGGTAACGTTCATTCAGTGGTTCATCGACCACACATACACCCTGAGCTTTAGAAAGTATTTCCCGCGCGGCTTCCGGGGACACAGGTTCTTCAGTCTCTATGGTCAATGCCTCGGAATGACTTCTTAGAACCGGAACACGCACGCATGTGCAACTTACCATTAAATTCGGAGCATGAAGTATTTTGCGGGATTCATTTTGCATTTTCAGCTCCTCTTTTGTGTAAAAATTCTCAGTGTTAAAGCTGTCTATCCTTGGAATCAGATTGAATGCTATCTGGTAAGGAAATACAGAAACCTGCATGGGAGTCCCATGGGTAAATGAACGCGCCTGTTCCTCAAGCTCCGTCAATCCGGCAGCTCCCGCTCCGCTTACAGCCTGATAAGTCGAGGCGATAAGCCTTTTTATCCCGAATTCGCGATGTAAAGGGGCAAGCGCCATCAGAGCTATTATAGTGGAACAGTTGGGATTCGCTATTATTCCCTTATGCGCAGCTATATCCTCAGGGTTTATTTCCGGGATGACAAGAGGGACGTCCTCTTCCATCCTGAACACGCTGCTGTTGTCTATGACAACGGCTCCGCTCTTCACGGCAATGGGTGAAAGCGAGCGGCTTATCTCCCCCTCAACTGCCGAAAGGACTATGTCGATGCCATCAAAACTGTCTTGAGAAGCTGCTTCGATGGCGTATTCTTTTCCTTTCCATTTCATGCTTCGCCCCGAACGCGACCCGAGCAGCCGCAATTCTGAGACAGGGTATTCACGTTCTTCAAGTATTTTTAGTATTTCCGCTCCAACGGCGCCCGTCGCTCCCAGCACCGCTATTTTTTTACCTTTTTCAGTCATAATTAATTCAGCCCGCATTCCTTCATATCAGCGTCGATTTGTTTACAGCATTTTTCGGATGCGGGAACGAGCGGCAACCGAAGGATGTTATTACAGAAACCCAGTTTATTCGCTCCGTACTTGACCGGCGCCGGGCTCGTCTCCATAAAAAGATTCTTCATGAGAGGGAACAGCTTGAGATGAAGTTCTCTCGCTTTTACCACGTTTCCGGAAAGAGCTTCCCGTATCATGTCCGAAGTTTGAAGCGGCGCTATGTTCGATAGTACCGATATAACTCCCTGGCCTCCTGCGTTTACTAAGTGAAAAGCCTGATCGTCATTTCCGGAAAGAACGCAGAAATCGGGGCGTATTTCGTGTATTTTACGCAGCAGCTCATCAACTTGCGCCTGTATGCCTGAAGCCTCTTTGAGGGCTGTTATATTTTTAAATTCCGCAAGCCTCAGCACCGTTTCCGGAAGTATATTCACACTTGTGCGCCCGGGCACATTGTATATTATAATAGGTATCGAGATAGCTTCCGATACTGCCTTGAAATGCTGGTATAACCCTTCCTGCGTCGGTTTGTTGTAATATGGTGTAACCACAAGCGCGCCATCCGCTCCCATTTCCTGAGCGGCTTTGCTGTTTTCCACAGTCAAGACGGTCGAGTTTGAACTTGTTCCCACGACCACAGGTACTCTTCCGTTGACCTTCTTAATAAAGAATTTTATTAGTTCATCCCGTTCATCTCCGAAAATAGCGGGAGCTTCGCCAGTGGTCCCTAATACAACCAGAAACTCTACTTTCTGTTCGATCTGCCAGTCAATAAGGCGACCGAAATTTTCATAATCAATACCGTTTTCATTGAACGGTGTAATGATAGCTGTACCTGTTCCTTTGAATAACACTATTAATACCCTCCTTTGGAATACGTTAATTTTTATATTGTATCAGTTTGCTTTATGAAGTAATAGTATTAAATTTATGATAAAATTTTTTGATACAGTATGGGCGCCGTCTCGGCGTCCCGTTAAAACGCGAAAGGGGCGAACAGGCAAGTGCTGAAGAATTTGCTTCAGAAGGTCTTCAACTTTGGGCAGCATGAAAAGGAAGGAAAAAAAGAAAGCGTAATTATAGCAGGTCGTTCTGATAAAACCCATGATAACAAGCACGAAGCATTATCCGAATGCTTCTTGCTTTTGCGTGCCGCCCGAAGCCAGAAAAGAGATAAACTCAGCGCTGAATCGTTAACAACGCTCGAAAAAATAATAGAGATAATGGAACGGGAGGGAATCTGACTTGTTATTAAAAATAGCGGTCGGTTGCGACCATACCGGCATAGAACATTTAAATGAATTAAAAAAATATCTCTCGGAAGTTTCATTAGAATACGGAATTGAGGAAGTTGTCGAGTTGAATGGGGAGGATTATCCGGAGGTCGCGTTAAGTGCGGCTAATGCTGTTTCCTCGCATACAACCGATAGAGCTGTCCTTATTTGCGGCACCGGCATAGGGATGTGCATCGCGGCAAATAAAGTTAAAGGAATAAGGGCCGCTGTATGCAATACCCCGGAACTTGCTGCCATAAGCAGAAAACACAACGATTCAAATATCATTGCGATTGGAGCCCGCCTCATTACGCCATCTTTGATCCCTCAGATAATTGAAAAATGGTTGAGCACTGATTTTGAAGGCGGACGTCATGCTGAACGACTTAATAAGATATCCGCCGTGGAAGAGAATCCGCTTTCTTTGAAATACGGGAAAAGCGGGGAGCGCTTAACAATATTCGATCATCCGCTTATTCAGCATAAAGTCGCTATGATACGCAATAAAAATACAAGCGTGAAAGATTTTCGCGATCTTATACAGGAAATAACCAGCCTTATGGTCTACGAAATAACGCGATATCTGCCGACCGTTCCAATAAAAGTTGAAACTCCTCTTGCGATAACTGACGCTGTGGCTTGTGAAGGGCGCTCGCTTGCCATAGTCCCGATTATTCGCGCCGGTATAGGCATGGTTGAAGGAATCCTTCAATTAATTCCCAACGCGAAAGTTGGACACATAGGATTATACAGGGACACTGAAACCCTTAATCCAATTGAATACTACTGTAAACTGCCGGACGATGTAAACGAAAGGGAAATATTAATCCTCGATCCAATGCTGGCAACAGGAGGCTCCGCAGTCGCCGGAATAGAATTGATAAAGAAGCATGGCGGGCAGAAAATATCTTTTGTATGTATTATCGCCGCGCCGGAGGGAATTACGAAAGTACATGAAGAGCATCCTGATGTTCATATCTATACAGCGACCCTTGACAGCCACCTCAACGATCACGGCTACATCGTCCCGGGGCTTGGCGATGCGGGGGACAGGCTTTTTGGAACTGAATGACAAGGGATAATATTATATGGATAATCCTGTAATTGCTTTATTGATTGTCGTACTTGCGTCTTTTTTTTGGGGCGGATTCGTTACGCCTGTAGCAATAGGATTAGCGAACCGTTTTCATATTTTGGACGCTCCCGGCGGGCGCAAGATACATTCCAAAATCACTCCCCGCGGCGCGGGTTTGGGATTGTGGCTCGGATATCTTGTCCTGTGCCTTTATTTCGTAACCCCGGCAAGCGCAGCCAAAGAAGTTTCAGGAGCTTTTGTCCCTTATACCGCAACAGGGGCTACATTAGTTTTCTTCAGCGGTTACATGGACGACATGAAATCCCTACCCGCTTTGTTCCGCCTTCTCATACACCTGCTGGCGGCAGCTCTCGCCGTTTACACTCTGGAGCTTCCTCCTGCCTTGTATTTTATAGCAATAATATGGATAGCTGGAGTTACAAGCGCTTATAACCTCATAGACGGTATAAACGGCCTTTGCCTTTCAATATTCATCACTTCATCGACAGCTTT
>WRBZ01000004.1 GCA_009784305.1 Synergistaceae bacterium | reverse complement strand
GCTCGTCCCGCAGGACGCGCCCCAACAGCCCGGGGTCGCGGTATAAAAGGCATGGGGAAGACTGTTTCTTAGAGTTATGTTCTATTTCACGCCAAAGGGAGCGCAAAGTTTCGACTTCCTGAACAAGAGCTTCCTCGCTTATGTTATCAGCGACAGTTCTTATTATCACACCATAGTCCTCGCCTCTGAGTCTTTTGGCAACGGATTTCAGGCGTTTGCGCTCTTCTTCGCCCGATATGCGCCTCGATACTCCGCTTTCTTTGCCGTGCGGAACAAATACCAGATACCTTCCGGGCAGGGAAATGCGTGTAGTAACCCTGGCACCTTTGTTTTTCCTTGCCGTCTTCGTTACCTGAACTGTTAATTCCTGATTCTGTCTGATATCAAGTCCTTTAGCATCGTTAAGGTATAAAAAAGCGTTGCGTCCATCGCCTAAATTGACGAAAGCAGCTTCTATTCCCTGCAAAACGCTTTCAACGCGCGCTTTATAAATCTCTCCGGCTTTTTGGTTTTCCCATAGCCTTTCTATGAAAACCTCGGCAAGGCGACCGTCTTCCAGGATCGCGACGCGCGTTTCCTCATTTTCAATTGTATTTGCAATTATTTTTCTATCCAATACTTTAGCCTCATGAAATTTGTTCATAAATATTAATGAATTCCTCCTGTATTTCAACGAAAGCATCGACAATTCTCGGGTCAAGATGAGTCCCGCTCATTTTTGTTATCTCTTCCACTGCCTCTTCATGAGTTTTTGCCTCTTTATATGACCTCTTTGACCGCACGGCGTCATATATATCTGAAAGAGCCATTATACGCGCGGATAAAGGTATCATCTCTCCGGCTATACCCAATGGATAGCCGGAACCATTCCATTTTTCATGATGGAACCTTACTATCTCCACGCTCATGCGAATAAACTGGCTGTTCGGGTGTCTTTCTATAACTGATTCAAGCGCCATGGAGCCTTTTATCGTATGGCTGGCAATTATCTCAAACTCTTCAGCCGTGAGCTTTCCATATTTATTGAGTATTCCGTCTTTAACGCCGATTTTACCTATATCGTGAAGTGCGGACGCGTGATAAATGACATCTGAAAACTCAGGAGTGATTTCACGGTGGAATTGTTCGTCCTCGGAAAGCTTTTGAGCTAAAATTTTACTGTATCTCCTGATGCGGTTAAGATGAAGCATTGTGAGCGAATCTCTTGATTCCGCAAGCTCAGCCATGGCAATTATTGTTTCCATCTGCGCTTCCGTAAGCCCTTTAGTCTGTTCTGTTATCTTATCCCGCAGCCATTGATGAGAACGCTTATTTTCAAGATGAATTTCTATGCGGTTCAAAATTTCCACCTCGTCGAATGGGGAAATCACATAATCAGAACAGCCTGCCGAGAATGCTGCACTCCTGTCTGAACTGTCATTTGACTCGCATAAAACAATTATTGGGACCCTGCTGATATCAGGAAGTAAGCGTATAGCGCGGCAAACGGAAGCCGCTGTTTCCTTTACCGCTATTATAACGAGTTCGGGAATGGTCCTGTAGAGTGTATCCGGAATATGCCTTTCGCTAGCGAAGAATATGGTCTTATACCCATGTTTGTTTAACAGCTCTTCTAAGAATTGTTTACAAAAGTCATCATAACTTACTATTATTATTAAATTTTTTATGTCCATCATTCTACGCCTCCCACTCGAACTCTGACAATGCACAATTCATGCCATCCTTCAACAGCATTTTCCGATATAAGTTTTTTCACTATAACTCCCAATGTAACTGCGTGATTATCAACGGCGAATCTAAAAAACTCCCCTTCATTCCCGCTGCTGACAGTCATATTTTCCGCTAAGTCCAACAAAATATTTTTAACCGGCTCCACTTTATCGGCAGAGCGTACCTTCAACAGATATTCTGATATATGGCAGCTTTTACTTATTGAGGGGCTACCTTCAGGAACCTCAAAAAAGCTGATGAGCTTAAAACCCTTCGGCAAAGATTTACTCCATGACTCGAATTGTGAGTCCGAAAGGATGTTTATAAGCCACATATCCACAGGTTCCTTCAGCGCGACAACTCCAACAGGCAGTTCAGACGCAAAGCTCATCTTTGCATGAGGGGAAAACCCTTCGGTCATTTGAAAAATTATAGGTTCCAGCTCGCAATCGCCGTTTTCTGAATGTGAAGCGCGTCCTGCCGCCCTTGCAAAGACCGTCGGCAGCACTATGTGCGGGACGAAGCAAGCGGAATCGCGTTTTTCGTAAGTAATCCTATAGCGCGGCATCTTATACTTCCCTCCCGGTTGAGCTCAAGTTGCACCCAAGCTCCTGAAGGCCGCAACTGCCGCACGCAGATCTGCAGTCACGCGTCACCTTTTCCGAAAGCGCCCGCTCTCTTTCCCTCAATAAAAAGCTTTTAGTTACTCCCGTATCAATAAAATCCCAACTGAAGCTTTCGGATACAGCTCTTTCTCCGGTATAGGTTTCAGTGTCAATCTGAGCCCGCTCAAAAGCTTTATTCCATCTGTCAAGATCGAATGTCTCAGTCCAGTTATCGAACCTCGCCCCATCCCGCCACGCCAATTCCAAGGCGTTCGCAAGCCTTGAGTCTCCGCGCGCGAAAACTCCCTCCAGGAAAGTTTGTTCCGGAGAATGATAATTTATGGTCACATTCCTGTTCCTCATTTTTCCCTTTATCATGCGCCCCTTTTCACGGAGTTCCGATATAGAATTTTGTTTCTCCCATTGGAAAGGAGTATGAGCTTTAGGAACAAATCCGGCCACGGAAACGTTTATCTGAGCGCGCTTGTTTTTTTGCGCGCGCGCTATCCTCATAGCCCTTTCAGCTATTTCAACTATTCCTTCAAGGTCCTTCTCCGTCTCCATCGGAAGCCCCATCATGAAGTAAAGCTTTATCCTGTCCCAGCCTTTTGAAAAGGCGTACGTAAGGGATGATTCTATATCCTCATCGTTCACACCTTTGTTTATAACATTTCTCAGCCTTTGGGTACCGGCCTCCGGCGCGAAAGTTAATGAGCCGCGTTTCACACGCTCCATCCCAGCCGCAAGTTCAACGGAAAAAGCGTCCATACGCAGGCTTGGCAAGCTGACCTTAAATCCACTATGCCCCTCACTATTCGATGAAAGAGACTTCAGAACATGCTCAATGTCTGTGAAATCGCATGAAGCAAGGGACAGCAGTCCCGCTTCTTCCCATCCTGTCTTTGAGATCAAATTTCTAATGCCTTTTACAACTTCTTCAGCTTTACGTTCACGGACCGGCCTCGTCACCATTCCTGCCTGACAGAATCGGCAGCCCCTTGAGCATCCTCTGAACAATTCAACGGCAGCCCTGTCATGAACTATAGGCGCGGAAGGAACTATGAGGCTGTCCGGGATAGGCGGCATGTTTATCGAGAAAACGCGTTTTACCTTATTTGAGCCTAATGAAGGAACATATACCCCCTGGATATCCGAACACGCTTTTAAACGCTTATCCCTCGTTTCCCCCTTTGTTTCGAGGATGCATGAACAAAGCTCCGGCAACATCTCCTCTCCGTCTCCGATACACAAGATATCAAAGAATGGAGAGATAACTCCAGGAACGAGAGCGCCATGCCCTCCCCCGATGATAAGAGGGTGCTTATTCCCTCTTTCGGAGGATCTGATGGGGATCCCTGACAGGTCCAGCATGGTGAGTATATTGGTATAACTAAGTTCATGCTGGAGTGTAAAACCAATTACGTCAAATAAATCTAATGGAATTTTGTTCTCTATAGAAACAATAGGAAGGGAAGATTCACGAAGCAACGCCTCCATATCCGACCATGGGCAATAAACGCGGTCTGCCTGTACATTTGGAATGTTGTTCAAAAGATTTTCCAGTAATTGAAATCCGTAATAACTCATTCCTATTTCGTAAACGTCCGGAAAGGCAAGGCAAAACATCAGTGTTTGCCCTCTTTTTTCTGAATGGGCCGCCTTCGAAAGCGTTTTTTCTGAATTGCCGTTTCCCGGGTTTTGAGGCTGCAGACAAGCTCTCCATTCGCTCCCGCTGTAGCGGGAAGGGCGTTTTACCTGCGCAAGCAAACTCCAGTACGGATCATCAAATTCCGGATACATTTCTACTTATAAAATTTCAAATTGGAGCTGTGTATGCTCGACACAAGCCCCAATGCTGTTAAAATTGAGACCATGGAACTCCCTCCGTAGCTGAACAAAGGCAACGGAAGCCCTGTGACCGGTAATAGCCCCATGCTCATGCCTATGCTCTCGAACATCTGAAACCATATCCACGCGCACACGCATGTCACCAAGACTTTTGAACGTATGTCACGGCTTTTTATTCCTGCCTGCAATATCCGTAAAAATAAGAAACAGAAAAGGGACAATACCACTAAAGAGCCAACAAACCCGAATTCTTCGGAAAATACGCTGAAAATAAAGTCCGTGCGCGCTTCCGGCAGGAAACGCAGTTTGCTCTGCATCCCTTCAAGATAGCCTTTTCCCCATACCCCTCCTGACCCGACCGCAATTCGTGATTGTATGGCGTTATATCCCGCCCCGAGAGGGTCAATGGCCGGGTCGAAAAAAACAAGGAGCCTGTTTTTTTGGTATTCCTTTAAAAACTGCCAACCGATTGGGATAAATGATATAAAGAATGCCATCGTACCAAAAACATAACGCTTGGGCGCTCCAGCGATAAAAACCGCGCTCAGGGTTATTGCGATGAAAACCATCGTGCTTCCAAGGTCAGGCTGCATAAAAACCAAGATTATAACGGGAGATGCAAAAAGAAAGACTCCCAAATATGACTTTATCGTAAGCGGAGGGTTACGGCTGAGATATTTGGAAAGCCCAAGGGAAATAGCTATTTTTGCATATTCCGACGGTTGGATGCTTAAACCCGCTAACGTTAACCAACGCTGCGATCCCATGGATTTTGGAGCAAAAAGTATGGTCAGCAACAAGAGAAATATCAGTAAGAAATAAATGAAATATGCCGCTTCAAATATTTTCTCGCAGCCGACAGTGATAACAGTTAAAAAAACCGCTATAGACACCAAAGCGGCAACAAACTGCCGTCTGGCGTAAGTTGCTCCTCTGCCAGAAAAACCGGATTCTGCCGAGAATATCGTTATGATGCCGATGATAATGAGGATGCACACTACAACGAGCAGCCATTTATCCTGCTTTATAAGCTTATCCCGTATTGATAACTCCGTTTCCGTCATACTTCGCTTCCTGTTATACTACTCCCGCGCTTGACCTGGATTACCGGTATATTGACGGCGAGCGCCTTTGTTTTCCCGCTGTTTTCTATGTCAATTTCAATTCGGGATTCATCAATATCCATGTATTTTTTTAATACCTTTATCATTTCGTTGCGTAGAATCTCAAGTAATTCCGGTGATACGCCCGTCCTGTCATCGATAATTATAAACTGAAGGCGTTCTTTCGCTTTTTTGGCGGACGCTTCCAATTTTTCTTTAGGATCATCCGGAGTGGAAAAAAGTTCCAATATCTTTTTAATAATGTTCATATCAGGATTCCTCCTTATATCCCAAGTATTTTTCTTATATTACCAAGCAAACCTCTTGGCTTGGTGTCAAATTGGATCAGTGGAACATCCTCTCCCAGTATTCGTCTTGCAATATTAATGTAAGCCTGAGCGGCGGGTGATTTGCTTGCAAAAGTCATTGGCTCGCCACGGTTTGCGGCTCTTATGACATTATCGTCTTCGGGAACTATCCCAATAAGGCTTATCGCTAATATTTCAATTATATCCGGCACATCGAGCATATCTCCGCCGCGTACCATATCGGGGCGTAAGCGATTCACGATGAGGCGTATGGGAGATTTTCCCATAGATTCGAGCATTCCGATTATGCGGTCGGCATCGCGGACGGAAGGGACTTCGGGAGTGACTACTATAAGCGCTTCATCCGCCCCTACGGCGGCATTCTTGAATCCTCCCTCTATACCGGCGGGACAATCCAGCAGGACGAGATCAAACTCATCCCTCAACATACCGCAAAGCTTGATCATCTGCTCCTGATTCACCGCGTCTTTGGTCCGTGTTTGTGCAGCGGGAAGCAGGTACAATGTATCTACCCTTTTATCCCTGACCAGCGCTTGATTCAATCTGCAGTTTCCTTCCAATACATCCACAAAATTATAAACGACCCTGTTTTCCAGTCCCATTATCACGTCGAGATTCCTAAGGCCTATATCGGCATCCACAGCGACAACTTTTTTTCCTAATTTCGCTAACGCAACAGCAATATTGGAAGTAGACGTCGTCTTGCCAACTCCGCCTTTGCCGGATGTAACGACTATTATGCGAGCTTTTTCTTTTTCAAGATTCTGAGACTCTTCCTTGAGTTCAGTTTCTTGAATGACAACAGATTCCTGCTCATCCAAATTAAACCCCTCCTGTCTATAAATTATAACTCCCTTATTATCAGGGAACCTTCTTCCATAAAAATAAGAACCGATTTTCTCCACCAGGGCATTTGATCTCCAATTTTTGAATTTACAAGATTTCCAAGCCTAACCTGTTGAGGTTCAAATGAATGAGCGAATATAAAAGCCTCGTTGCTTTCCCTGATATTGACGCCGGCATGCGCCAGTCCTTTTAGTTTACCAAATATTGAAATGCTTCCGCTTGCGATTATTTCTGCGCCGTTGTTCACATGCCCAAATACTACAACGTCCCCATCGTGTTCTATCTTTTCTCCCGACCTGAGAGAACGGTGCCTGAACAGAGGCGGGAGAGCTGAATTTTCTGCTTCATCAGGATTCTCTGAATCAGACGGCGGGCGGAATTCACCGGTTGTAAACTTTGCTGCTTTCAGTTTCCCAAGGGTATCTGAATGGTACGAATTCCATGATAATATATTAATGTTTCTGTTCCATACAAGCTCCATTAAAAGGCTGCTTATCAATGATCCGCTGCATTGCCTTGACTGCAGATCCACAATGATGCCGTATCCTGTCGCAAGATTAAAACTCTGTTCCGGAAGTCCCCGGATCTCATCAATGATTTGCGTTTCCGGCGCATCTTCAGAAACAAATAGCCTTATTCCGTATCCGGCGCCTTTTAAAATTATAGCGGCAGAAGCCATACATTCCTCCAAATTCTATTTATTAAGCAGATAAGCCAAAATCTGGCCTGCCATTGGGGCAGCGACCCTGCCTCCGCCAGCCCCGGCTTCCTCTATCATAACGGAAACTACATAAACAGGCTGTTTCACCGGAGCGTAAGCAACAAACAAAGCATTGTCCCCCTTGCCGCGAACTTCCGCTGTTCCTGTTTTTCCAGCTATTTCCAAGCCGAAAGCGCCGGCGCGTGAACCTGTGCCCGAACGGACGACGCTAAACAAACCTCTCTGGATCAAAGCAAGATACTCTTGATTTAACTTTAAATCAACAGGAAGCTTTGAATGGCCGTCAACTACATATGGGGTCACAAGATAACCGCCATTTGCTATTGCGGCATACAACAGCGCGATCTGAAGCGGCGTTGTTGTAAGGTAACCTTGACCTATAGAGTAATTAACGGTATCGCCTGGAAACCATGGCTGTTTTAACCTGTTTCTTTTCCATTCCCGTCCGGCTACATTACCCGGTACTTCTCCAGGCATATCCAATCCGCTTGTTTCTCCGAACCCAAAAAGCTTTGTCCATTTTAGAATAGTATCTATTCCGAGCCTCATTCCAACTTGATAAAAATAAACATCGCACGAATGTTGCAGAGCCGCGAGAAGGTTCATTGTTCCATGCCCGCTGCGCCTCCAACAGCGAAACGGCCTTCCTCCGACGGTGAAGGCTCCTGTACAGTTGAATGTCGTTTGAGGCGTTACTTTCTGCTCCGTCAACGCGGCTAAGCCCATCAACGCTTTAAAAGTGGAAGCGGGCGGATATGTGCCGGATATCGCTCTGTTCAACATCGGTTTATGAGGATTTGTAATGAGCGAGTTCCATTCCTGAGACGATATTCCCCATGCAAGCGGGTTATTGTCAAATGTTGGCGAGGACGCCATGACAATTATCGCTCCATCCCGCACATCCATCACAACTATGGCTCCACGATGCCCATTTTCTTCAAGCAGCCTGAAAGCTTCTATTTGAGCGGCAAGATCAAGGGTCAGGTTTATTCTATTACCCGGGACCGCATTTTTCGTCTCGATGTTCCTTACCCTTCTTCCCCTCGCATCAACTTCTATAGCTTCCTGCCCGACCGCTCCGCGTAATATGTCTTCATAGCTTTTTTCCACGCCGTTCTTGCCTATGATATCACCGCCAAGATAGCCTCTATTTCTGCTTTGCCGCAGTTCCTGCTCGTTTATCTCGCCAACGTATCCGGTAACGAGGGAAGCAAAAGACCCCGCAGGATAAATACGGCGCCAGACCGGCATGGGAAAAAGCTGCGGTACAAAATCAGGGTCAGATACTATCTCCGCCATCTGAGTCATAGCAAGATTTGAAGCCACTGTTACTACACGATATGGAACCATCTGCTGTCTTTTTATATTATTAATGAGATCGGCGGATGTCGTATTTATGCCTTGTTTAGAGAGTATCCCCGCGAACTTTTCCAGGATATCTCCTTTCATCAGATCCAAAGGATATCCCATGATATCGAAGGTCGTCTCGTTAAGCGCGAGGGCCGCTCCATTTCTGTCAAAAATCTCTCCCCTCGCGGGAGGGAATCTTATAAACCGCAGCCTGTTCCTGGTAGCAAGAGAAACATATGTATCGGTATGTACTACCTGAAAAAAATAAAGCCCGACAGCCAGGGTTGTTATTGTAAATAAAATGAACCAGCGGCACAGCTTTAGTCTTAAATCTATAACGTCTTTCATTTCAGACATTTTTCAGCTTCAACTTTCTTGCATAGAACAGTGAGTACAGCGCTGAAAGCGGTATTGAATACGCCTGGCAAACAAGCATTGATCTAAAGTAATGCTCTGTAACTATATTCCACAGGAACAGCCCCGCAAAAAAACCGGGCAGTTGAGATAACCAAACTATGACAAAAAACATTGAGACCGTATGCCCGCTTTCCGGGAATACACTCCAGGCCCATGAAGCGCAAAGAAAAGTACCAACATATATGAAGGCGAAAAGGCCGGGTATCCCTATCCAGCGCAGATCCCACAAGATACCTCCAAGGAATGATATCCAGAGCAGCAGTATTTCTTTCTCCGTATCCCTTGAAAAATCCGAAAAATTATAGTAAAGAATGGACAAAAGAAATATATCAGGAACCAGCAGGGCATCTGAAGAAAGTACCGCTAATAAATCCTGAAAATACCAAGACAATAAAGAGTTGAGGATCATCGCTTAATGTGTCTTTTATAATCGACCGAATATAATTTCGACAAATCCGCGCCGATATCAATGCGAACAGATCGAAACCCGTTAGGCGAAATGGAGCTTTCACCGGAAATTTTCCCTATTCTTAACCCTGAAGGAAGTTTATCTCCTACAAGAGCTGTGCTTACACTCATTTCTTTTTCTATCCCTCTGTTTTCCGGGACGAATTGAAGCCATACATTGCCTTCTCCGTCTCCGCATATTACACCGATATCCCGCGTTTCATCAACTACTGCCGGCAACATGAGAGAAGATGAAGTTATCAACTCGACCCATGCGAAATTCTCTTCAACGGAAGATATCCTGCCGACTAAATAACCTTCCTTGAAAACAGCCTCGCCAATTGTCAAGCCGTCTTTTCTCCCTCCGTTTATCCTCAATTCATTCCACCAGGCGTTAGGGGCTCGTAATACCACCTGAGCCGATTCCAAATTACTGTTGATATCAAGAAGTATTCTTTGAGTCATAATTTCGGAGTTGATCATGCGAAGTTTCGTATTTTCCTGAGATAGCAGGTTTATTCTTTGAATGAGTTCACTTTTACCGAAAAACCAGCCGGACAAATCGAGCGCCGCATATCTCAGCACACGAGCCGGATATTCGGGTATATAAAGGATATTGCTTATAAAATTGACGATATGTAGACGCATCTGAATCCCGGGAGCAATTCCAAGCAAAATGAGAGAGATTGATAAAGCTATCACTCCATTAACCCATTTTTGAGTGGATTGCTTATCCATAATTCTCTAACGCGCTCCTCTTTGCACGGTCAATAAAACTCTTTTCCTTGCGTCCAGGTCATCAAGGTATTTTCCAAGTCCAAGCGCAACTGCAAAAAGAGGCTCTTCCGCCACAAAAACCGGTGTATTCAAAGTATTCGAGAAACGTTCCGCAAGCCCTTTAAGCTGAGCGACTCCTCCTGTCAGGACTATTCCATGTTCAGCTATATCCTTTGCTAATTCAGGCTTAGTCTGCTCAAGGGCAACTTTTATGACATCCTCTATGCGGGAAATTATTGGATCTATTGATTCCCTGACTTCAACGGAGGAAACCATGGATATTCTCGGCAGGCCGCCATGCAGGTCACGCCCCTTTATCTGCATGGTAAGCTCTTCTTTCTGAGGAATAGCTGTGCCTATTGTGTTTTTTATATCTTCCGCCGTAGTTTCCCCAATCAGCAGCGCATATTGCTGCCTCAGCATATTTATTATTGCTGCATCCATATTCTTGCCCGCTATGCGTTCGGATTTTTTTACGGAAGTTCCGCTCAAGGATATAACTGAAACCTCGCTGGTTCCCCCTCCTATGTCGATTATCATCGAGCCTCTCGGTTCATCTATAGGCAAACCTACCCCTAAAGCAGCGGAAATAGGTTCCTCTATAACATAAGCTTCCCTTGCGCCCGCACCGAGCGTAGCGTCTATTACCGCTTTTCTCTCCACTTCAGTTATTTCGGCAGGGACCGAGATAGCTACTCTTGACCTGACGTTGAATTTCCCCTCGCTTGCCTGATGAATACAATACCGAAGCAATTCTTCAGTCATATCGAAGTTGGCGATGACTCCATCCTGCAACGGCCACACTGTCTCCACTCCCGCCGGAGTTTTTCCATCCATCAGTTTGGCTTCTTGTCCGACCGCTATTATCTCTTGTCCGCCGCCGCGTGGTTTCTTCCTAAGCGCAACCATTGAAGGTTCATTCAGGACTATTCCTTTACCTTTAGCATAAACTACTATGTTTGTGGTTCCAAGGTCTATTCCTATATCGAGTCCCAAAAAATTTGAAAAAAATTTAGAAAAAAAACTCAAGTTCGTTCCCCTCTCATTTCCATGCTCATCTTGGCCAAAATGGATTTTTTCTCATTTCATTAAATATTGTAGTAGAAGGTCCATGTCCGGGATAAACAGTCAATTCAGGAGGAAGCAACGCTAGTTTTTTCAGCGAGCTATTCAAAGCGTTCGTGTCCCCACCCGGCAGGTCCGTCCTTCCTACGCTCTGAGCAAAAAGGGTATCTCCCGAAAACAATACGCTTTCTCCTTCACCTTCCCTTATCAACAGGCATACGCTGCCTTCGGTATGTCCCGGCGTTGCTATGACTTTCACGCGAATATCCCCGAAAGACAGTTCGTCTCCATCTTTCATGCCCTTAAATGAAGATATTCCGTTAAAATTAAAACCAAAACTCCGCGCCAACCCTTTCGGCGGATTTGTCACCATTTCGGAATCTCCATGGTTTAAATAAATTTCTCCGTTCAACGCATCCGAAAAACTGTTATCGTCCAAACCAGCCACATGATCAACATGTCCATGCGTAAGAAGGACAGCTTTTAGTATAAGGCTGTTACTCTTTATCCAGTCCATTATGACCGGCGTTTCTGCGGCAGGGTCAATGAATATGGCAGCTCCATTCCGGTCGGATACAAGATATCCGTTCGTCCAAAGCGGACCAAGCGCGAATGTTTTTATATTCATGTTATCTCCTTCGGAGTTTCTATTATCAAAGTGACAGGACCGTCATTCGCCAGCTCTATAATCATGTGCGTCTGAAATTTTCCTGTCTTTACAGGCACGCCATAGCCCTTGACTTTTTCTACAGTCAATTCGTAAAGCCTTTTCGCTTCATCGGGAGGCGCTGCTTCCGTGAATGAAGGCCGTCTGCCTTTCCGGCAGTCCCCATAGACGGTAAACTGTGAAATCAAGAGCATCTCTCCTTTCACATCGAGCAGGGAGCGGTTCAGCTTTTCAAATCCATCCTCAAATACACGTAAATTGACTAATTTCTCCGCCATCCACGCGACTTCCTTTTCCGTATCACCGACTCTTACTCCCAAAAGGACGCAGAGTCCCAACTTTATTTCCCCGAGGAGTTCTCCATCAAATATCGCTCTTGCTTCTCTAACTTTCTGTATAACTGCCCTCATTTTTAATCCCCTATCCGCGAACGACATCCAACACGTTTTTTATGCTGTTCAGTTTTCCCATTATCTCTAAAAGATGACTTAAGTTACGAACGGACACTTCAAGTTTCGTCCTGTAAATATTATTTCCGACCAAACTGCCTTTTATGTTGTGGATCCAGCTACCGCCCTGCCCTATTATTTCCGTTATGTCACGAAGCAAATTTCCTCTGTCAATAGCGTTGATTATTAAACGCGCTACATAGACTTTTCCTGAAGGAGCATTCCATGTCACCTGCGTTATCCTGTCCATCGGTATATCACGAATGCTTTGGCAGTCCGCGCGGTGGACGGTTATTCCTCTGAAATGGGTAAGATATCCAAGTATCAGGTCTCCTGGCACAGGGTCACAGCAACTTGAGAGCGTCACCTGAACTCCCGTCACTCCTGATACGATTACATCGAAATCATGTTTCTTGCCGCTCAGTTTCGGGAGCGGGTATGTATTTCCCTCGTTAGCTTGATGCTGTAGCCATAGCTGCGCGATGCGCTGAATGACGCTACTTACGTTGACAGTCGAACCTCCGATGGCAACGAGCAAATCTTCCCCATTGTTCAATCCCATATCACGCGCCGCTTTATTGAGGTGCGGGGACATTTCCTCATTATTTGAAAGCGGCAGTTCTCTGCGTTTCAACTCTCTGTCGAGAGCTTCGTGACCACGCTGCAGCTTTTCCTGCCTGTCAAGTTTCTCAGTTTGCCTGAACCATAATTTTATCTTACTGCGCGTTTTGTTGCTGTGAACGATCTTAAGCCAGTCTCTGGATGGAGAACTCTGCTGAGAAGTAGTTATTTTAATTATGTTTCCGTTCTTTATTACAGTTGATAACGGGACTATACGTCCGTCAACCGAAGCGCCCACGCAGCGATTCCCGACTTCGGTGTGGACTGCGTATGCAAAATCTATCATTGTAGAGCCTTTTGGCATCAATATAGGTTTTCCTTTAGGCGTGAAAACACATACTTCGTGTGTAAAAATGTCCGTTTTCAACTGTTCGACAAATTCAGAAGGGTCCTCTCCTTCCTGTTCCCCGTCAAGAGCCTGTCTTATCCAGTCTAATTTCATCTCCATTATTTTATCAAGAGGACTGCCGGTTTTATACCTCCAATGCGCCGCAACTCCGTATTCCGCATAGCGGTTCATCTCTTCCGTCCTTATTTGTATCTCTAACGGTTCTCCCGAAGGACCGACGATAGTAGTGTGCAAAGACTGATACATATTGCTCTTTGGATTTGCTATGTAATCGTCAAATTGCCCAGGTATAGGGACCCAAGTAGCATGAACGATGCCAAGGACTGCGTAGCATGAAGGGACATCCTTGACGAGGACACGAACTGCAAGGATATCATAAATCTGTTCCACAGAAAGCTTTTTACGCGCCATTTTTTCGTAAATGCTGAAAAAATGTTTGATGCGCCCTTTTATACGAAAAACTACCCCGGCTTTTTCGAGATGCAGCGAGAGGATATCTATGCCTTTTTGAACTATTGCCTCCATGTTGGGCAGACGTTTACGAATCTTTCTGCGAATATCTTCATAAGTATCAGGGTCGGTATATTTGAATGCAAGATCCTCAAGCTCCCATTTCATCTCGTAAATTCCAAGCCTGTGTGCTAAAGGAGCATAAATTTCAAGAGTTTCTTCCGCTATCCGCACTTGTTTTTCATGGCGGAGAGCCCCGAGAGTACGCATATTATGAAGCCTGTCCGCAAGCTTTATGAGGACTACGCGTATATCTTTCCCCATAACTATGAACATTTTTCTCAAGTTTTCAGCCTTATAGTCTTCAACTGACATGAACGGCAGTTTACTGAGCTTGGTTACTCCATCAACAAGCGATGCTACATCTTCGCCGAATCTACTTGTCAGTTCCTCTTTGTTTGCTTCGGTATCCTCAATCACATCATGAAGGAGAGACGCAACTAAAGTTGAGACATCGAGCTGCATATTGGCAAGTATTATCGCGACATTTAAGGAGTGTAATATATATGGATCTCCTGAAGACCTTTTTTGTCCGTTATGCGCCCATGCTGTGAATACAAGGGAGCTTCCAAGCTTCGAAAGCTGTTCTTCCGTCCAGTCATCGTATACTTTAGACCACAGTTCCTGCCACGCAGTTTTGACGGATTCAGACCTGTCCTCGTTGAAAATAGCCTCAAAATAAGCGTCTCTCATAAGCCCGCGCTCTATACCGCTCAACTGCTGGTTGCTCTGTTGCTGCATATCTTAATCCTCCGCGACTATATAGTCGAGGATAAATTGGATTCTTTCCTCCCCCTGCCAGTAATCAATACGGGGATGATAGACCCAGCCCAAGTTTTTCTTGTTTACGCCGTTATAATCATCCAATACTTCATGTCCGTTGAAAGCCAATAAACGGACTCCGTCAACCTCGACCTGAACGTGCTGTTTGCCCTTCCCAAGAGGCAGACTTCTTTCGTTTCCGGTTGCGGGGAGATAGAAATACGGATGTGGGTTGCTTTTACCAAATGGACCAAGGCGATCCACCAATCTCCAGTCGTTTATCGTTATTTCGCTGGGGCGGATCTCCAATGCCTGAATAGATTTCTCCATAACCTTCATGCCCGATAATATTTCCTCAAGCTGCTTTTGGACTTCACCCCATTTTTCCGGCGAGACCGAAAAGCCAGCGGCGTACTGGTGTCCTCCCCATCCCAGCAAATTATGCGATATGGATTTCAATATTTCAATGGCGTCAATTCCTTCAGGCACGCGTAAAGTCCCGCGAATCTGCTGTTTGATCGGAGCGGCTAAAGCTATGGGTTTTCTTCTAACGTTGCATATCCTGCTGGCAACGCTGCTAAGCACGCCAACAGACCAATCATCATCGTACAAAACGTATGAAAAGCCGCCCTCGCTCGAAATGATTTTAGTCACGCTGCCGGATATGCTGTCCGAGATCAACTGTCTTTTTTTGTTGAGATTGATGAGTTCATCCACATATTTTGAAATATTGTATTCATCCCTCATGACTTTTACCGATAGGTCAGCGCAGTCTACCCGACCGGGTGCGTTAAGGCACGGTATGACTTTCATTGAAAGCTGCTCTTCTGAAATAGTGAACCTGCTTAACCCCAATTTATCAAATAGACATGCCAGCCCTTGCCTTGGCTGTGAGCGCATCTGGTTCATGCCATGCTGGACAAGCGAGCGGTTCAGCAAGTTTAGCGGCATGCAATCCGAAATAGTAGCAATGGCAACTAAATCGATCCTATTGAGTAACCAATGTTTGGGAAGGATATTCTCGTTCCATGCCCAGAACCACAAAACAGCGGCGGCGCATAGCTTCCTTGTCTCTTCATCTCCATCTATATTCGGGTTAACGGCTTTTTCCCAGTAAGCTTCGGATTCTCCGACGCTATGGTGGTCGAATACAAAGATATTGATACCCTCTTTTTCAAGTTCATCAAGCATCTCCTTGTCTTTCGTCCCGCAGTCAACGACGACAAGCGTATTACAACCCATTTCAACGAGGCGGCGCACGACCAATTTGTGCAATCCGTATCCCTGAACATCTCTTCTGGGGATAAAATATTGAACGTCTTCCGCTTTTCCCTCAAAGATTTCCATAGCAAGGACGGTAGATGATATTCCGTCAACGTCATAATCGCCGTAAACAAAAACCTTTCCGAAAGACTCAAGGCTTTTCCATTTATCGGCTGCTATCCTGCCGGCGCTTCCAAGAGAAAGCCCCTCTATAATCTTTTCAAACTTTGGATTAAGCCATGAACGAATACGTGTCCTGTCCTCCGTTGCGTCGCTGTGATTCATTTGCAGTATTGCGGCAACAAGAGATGAGCAGGAATACTTTTGCGCTAATTCACGAGTTGAATCCTGTAGGCGAAAGATTTTTAAATGAGAACTCCTGCATTTTTCCAACAAATTATATCTCTGCTATTCATAAAATTTGCCCCCTAAAAGGGTATTTTCTTAACTTATTAACTTTACCACAAAAATATAGTTACGAGCTACAATTTACATGGAAAATATTTACGACTATTTTATGAATATATATAATATATCTAATGCTGGACCCATAAAAAAACTCCTCTTATCTTTTACTGTTTATTTGAAATCGCTCAATAGAAACCATACAGAAATGGCAGAACAAAGACCCGCTCTAAGAAGATCTGCCCCAGATACCGAATAAAAACAAGCTATTAGAAAAACCAGTATTGCTCCATAAAACATTCCCGCAACGGTTCGTATAAGATACGGCCACAACGAAGGGGCATAATAATACCGGAAAAAAATAAAGAAAATCCATGAAATAACATAAAACAAGATTACCAAATTGCTGTATGGCTGAAGTGATGTAGAAAATTTACTAGCGCCACAAGACAATAAAACAAATACTAACAAAAAAAATACCTTACATATAAAATAATTATCTGAAAATAGTGCATTTAATGAACGGAAAAAGATAGAAAGGAGATTCTTCAATTTAAGAGGAATTTTATCATTGTCTTCCATATAATCAGAAGTCCATTTTGCCTGTTTTGCCCAATTGTCCCAATCTTCAGAAGTCCATGCTGCTTGTTTCGATGAGTCACTACTATCTGCGGTTGATTGCCACGCTTTTTTTGTATTGTGATTCGAATTCTGATTTTTTTGATTTGTGAAATCACTACCGGTATCTTTTACATTTAAGTGTTC
>WRBZ01000003.1 GCA_009784305.1 Synergistaceae bacterium | reverse complement strand
TTGAGTTTAATACAGAAACATGGATGCTCAGCGTAAAAGTATTGGGTAAGGGAGTCACCATGATATAAATGAAGAGCGTTGAGAGGAGGTAATTCACTTTTGGAGCGCAAATCTTCGGATTCTCAGCTTTGGGATGAATATTTAACCTCTCCCACTGAAATCAATAAAGAGAAAATTGTTAAGCGTTATCTTCCTCTCGTGAAGTATGTGGTAGGGAGAATGATAGTGTCGCCTCCGTCCGGGCTTGATTATGAAGACTTGTTGAGTTTTGGAGTTTTTGGACTATTAGATGCTGTAAACAGATTTGATATTTCAAAAGGTTTTTCTTTTCAAACATTTGCTGTCCCAAGAATAAGAGGGTCAATTCTTGATGAATTGCGCAAATATGATTGGATATCAAGGACAGGCAGAGAAAAACTACAAAAACTGAATAAAGCTATGGATAAGGTTTTACAGGAAAAAGGGTCTCTACATGATAAATACTTGATCGAAGAAATGGGAGTTGATGAAAAGATTTATCGTGAGACCCTTGAGTTAGCGAGCCGTACTTATTTTGTTTCGCTTGATGAGATGGTCGCATTTGAAGATGGCGAAGTTACGCTTGAAGAGGCTTTACCGCATGATGGGGAGTCGATTCAGGATATTTTAGAGAATGAAGATGAAATTGAACGAGTTGCTTCTTCACTTAGAAAATTGCCGGAAAGGGAAATGCAGGTACTGTCTTTATATTATTATGAAGGTTTAACATTGAAAGAAATTGGTAATGTACTTGGAGTAAGCGAGTCTCGCGTATCACAGATACATGGAAAAGCTCTTGCTTCCATGAAAAGGATGCTTCATTAAAAGGGGGGAGAATTATGAAACAAGATTTAGTCCTGCTAGAAGCACGCAAAGATGGAATTTTTATAAATTTAGCCGAAGGAGAAGAATGTCCTTCACTACCTTTATTGCTCCAATTTCTCGGACTTAAAGGCATACTTAAATTTGACAACAAATCAGTAGAAGCTTTCGTACGCGCACAAGGCAAGTCCCCATACAAAATAGCTGAAAGAAATTTAAATCCTGAGAATGATGCTGTTATAACTGTATCTGTGTCAAAAGATCATATGGAGGCAAGTGTGAATATAACGCCGCCTTTTTTTACAAAACCGTGGCCTACATTAGCTCAGATTAGAAGCGCTCTTGCTGAGAAAAATATAGTTTACGGTATTGATGATAACGTTATTTCAGATATTATCAATAATCGAGTAAGCAATGAACCTGTAGTAGCAGCAAAAGGAATAGGACCGGTGGTTGGTAAAGATGGATGGGTTGAGGTAAAAATTGATCTATCTTCAAAAACAGATAGATCGGAAAATAATAAAGAGAGAATTGATCATAGAGAACGTGGCTTGATTATTAACGTTTCTCAGGGAGATGTCCTTGCAGTGCGCTTTCCTCCTACAGACGGAATAGATGGCATAAGTGTTTCAAATGTACCCATTAAGGCGAAGCCGGGAAAGGAAATACCTTTTCCAAACGGTGCAGGCACTGTGGTTTCTGAAGATGGATCAACGCTGTTAGCTGAAATCAGTGGGTGTTTGAAAAAAATCGATAACAGATTAACCATATCGCCGGAACTAAATGTCTCAGGTGATGTGGATTTTCATGTAGGAAACATTGATTTCGTCGGCGTTGTAAAAATAAAAGGCGCAGTTAAAGATGGATTTAGAGTTATAGCAGCAGGAGATATAGAGATTGCTGAAGTTGTAGAGGGCGCTCATGTTGAGAGTAAAGGGGATATACTTATCAGAGGCGGCGTTCGTGGGATGGATAAAGCTAGAATTATTGCCGCAGGTAGAATTGATATTGGCTTTGTTGACCAGGCTGAATTGACTGCCGGAGGGGATGTGCTGGTGCACAACGCTGCTCTGCACAGTGATATATTTGCGGGCGGGTCTGTTATAGTATCCGGTAGTGGAAAATCACAAATTGCAGGAGGTAAGATTCAAGCGGCAATTGAAGTTTCATGTTCAACTATGGGAAGCGAAATGGGAACAAAAACTGAAGTGATAGTTGGTGTTTCCCCGGTTTACGCCGCGCGCAAGAAGGAATTAGTTGCGTCACTTTCAGCATATAATGAGAATATGGAAAAAATAGAAGCAAATTTAACATTTTTAAAAAAACTTGAGGCTGCGCAAGCCCTTGATGATGACAAAAGAGCTTTATTGATATCTATCACGAAAACAAAATTTCAAGTACAGGCTCAACTGCAAAATGCAACGAAAGAATTACATGAAATTGACCAAATGCTTGAAACAACTAAAGCTCAAGGGATAGTTAGAGTTAAAGATGTTTGTTATTCTGGCGTTTCGATTACAATACGCGGATATACATATTTGATTAGGGAACCATTTAAATTTTGTTCTTTTGTTTTTGAAGAGGGTGAAGTTAAGCTACGTTCATATGATTATAGATCATAGATTATAGGTATAAGGAGGGAATTTCATGGTAATTGAGCCAATAGGTTTGCAGCAAGGAACTCTCGGAGTTGAATTTCTTGCCCAGACATCAAAAGGCTCGTTGGCGCAAGCTCAACAGACTTCTCAAATGAACGAGATTCTTAAAGATAGCTATAAAAAAACACAGGAAGTACAACCAAGCGATGAGGTTTTGATGACTGAAAAAGTACATCGTAAAACAGATGATGAACAGCGTGAAGAAAGAAAACAAAAACATGAGGAGCAAAACAAAAAACTGATGCAAACAGATGAAGAAGAACAAAATGCAGCACAAATCCCTATTCAGAAAAATGGTAGGTATGATTTTTACGTATAGCATAAAAGGATTGAATTAATATGCCGGTTGCAGATAATAACAGTTTAGCTTATATAATAATAGAGGCTGAAGAGGGTTCATTTCGCGGGGCTGTCCTTGCGTCAGATTTAAGAGGGATACCTGTTGATTTCAGGTACACTGAGCCAATACGCCCAACAAAGCTTGAAAAGGTTCTATATGGAAATGCTCTTGAAGTGTACTTAAAAGAAGAGCTTATTCTCGAAAGCCTTATACGCGCAGTTGAAGCCAAACCAGCTTTATGGATTTGTAGGGAACAGAATCTATTAGCGCCGTTGCGTTTTTTTACAAAAAGCAAGGCAATTATGCTTATGAACAGTAACCATCATCCGCTTGATTCAGCAGGTGATATTGAGTCTACAGGAGAGAACGGGGTTTATTTTGTTCAGGCTGATTCAGTCAGCGCCCCTTTAAAAATAACGTTCCAACCTAATGTTGCTGAGAATGAAGTTAAATTTGTGGTTAATCTACTAGTTAATGCTTCTCAAACAATGGAGCTGACGGAACCATTCAGCAGAATGCAGAAGGCATTGCGCACAATAGCCACAGAGATACAAGGCGATGGTAAATAGAGAGGATATTCGTAAATATTTTTCCCGTTATTTTTTGGGACGTATCCCTGTACACTCTTTTTGCTTTAGCATGCATAAAATGAATGTTTTAAATTTAAACAGAAATATAGAAGTATATAAAGGTGTTGCGAAAGCCAGGATTATTTCTCCCTTACAATTTTCTTGCGGGAAACTTGCATGTGTGAATAGCAGCATGAAAATGAAAAGTTTATCTGCGAAAATTAAGGGAGACAAGATAAAAAGCTATGCTCCTGGTGAAATTAAGTCAAAAGAAGTTTCACTAAAAATTGCGGTACATTTACGAAAATGGCGGAAACAATTTGCTTTGTTGCCGCAAGAAAGGCGAAACAGATTATCATTTATTCCTATAAATGAGAGGGTTACTGAAAAAAACGAGTTTAATTTAGCTTATTTTCAGCCAATAATACATGATAATGTATCAAAACTTGTTTTAAATAAGCAAAATGGTTCTTTATTTATTTGGTACAATTCAATCAACAGAAGTTTTGACCCTAAAGGGCTTTATATGTATAAGCGATTAGGAGATAAAGATATTGATTGGCGATGGATTGAAATTGGGAGTCAATCTAAGAATTGAATATCGTAAATATCATATTACAGGAGGTTTATGGGGTACATGTTTGAGGAGAAGAAGGCCGAGTCCTCTTCAGTTCAAGTTGGAGATGCAGTTGATTGCGTAGTAGAACAAATAATGCAATATGGTGTATTTGTTCGAGTTTTGGCGACAAAACAAAGAGGTATGGTTCATATATCTGAACTTTCTGCAAATTTTGTAAAGAAAGTTGAAGATGTACTTTTTGTTGGTCAAGAAATTAAAGCGTCTGTGATAAAAATCGATGAGAAAGGGCGCATTGACTTATCTATAAAAAAATTGGAAGAAAAAGCTCCTGTTCTTCAACAGCCAGCATTAACAAAAGAGGATAAGGATTCATTTGAGAAACGTCTCTCAAATTTCCTAAAGAACAGTGAATCAAAAATTGCAGATTTAAATATTAAGCTTAATAATCCAAAAGGAAGCAAACGCCGCTCAAGTGGTGTTAAGCAAAAGTGATAGACCTAAATAACGAGTGGGAAAAAGAGTTATGCACTCGTTATGTGGTTTCAGAAGAAGATGCTGATGTAATTCTTCAGCAGATGAAAAAAAGAAAATTTGATCCGAACCTGATTTTAGGCGTGACATCGCGCTGTTTGTATGGAAAACCACAAGTAATTTTATGCAAATCATTACATAATGGCCTGCCTTTCCCAAACAGTTTTTGGTTGTCCTGCCCTTTTTTTGTAAAGATGGCAGGACAACTTGAATCTTTAGGTGGAGTTAAAAAACTTGAAACATACATAAAAGAGAATTCTAAAGCTGAATGGAAGGAATATAATAGACTACATGTGAAAATTCGAATAAACCTTACGAGTGAAGTTGAATTAAATATTTTAAAGAAAAATAATTTATCTTTATATAAAAGCTTATATGATGGTAATATAGGTATAGGCGGAATTAGAATCAATGAAGAAGTTCAGGTTAAATGTTTGCATTTACAAATGGCTTCCTTACTTTCCCTGGGATTCCATCCCGGACAAGGTTGGTTTAAAGAAAATATTTCGTCATTCTGCTTAAATTATTGCAATGCCAAACCGTTAAGGGGGATAAAACATGGAAGTAAAAGATTTATCTGAATTGCTCGGTATACAGCCGGATTCAAGCTCTAAGGATTGGAACAGATCGGATGAACTCGGTGAAAGCACACTAAGTTCATCTCATAATAAAAAATTTCCTCGAGCCGGGGATTATCCTCTGGAGAATGTAGTGAAAGTACCAGGAGCAAGAAAATTATCCGAAGTCCTTTTCAGCCAGGGATTATCCGATGCTCATGTCTACATTCCAAGAAAGAATATTCCCGTATTGAAATATAACAAAATAGGAGTTCCTGTCTGCAGAGCTACATGGAATGGTGTAATAAATCCTCCATTTGTAGTGGATATAGATAAAACTATAGAAGAAGGGTGTATGTTCCTCTCAAATGACAGCGGCGGCTTAATAAGGCGAATGCGTGTTACAAGGAGTTATTCAATGGATAGAACAATGGAACATATCTTTATAAGAATACTCCCTATAAGAGCTATGCCTCCTAATTTAACGGGCGCCAGCTCATTTTTTAAAATATTTGGAGAAAAGCCTATAAATGAAGGTCTTATATTGATAGCAGGAAGGACTGGAAGCGGAAAAAGCTCCCTTCTTGCTTCAGTATTACAGGAATATATAAATAAATATCCAGTGCACGTCATAACAATAGAAGACCCAATAGAATACACTCTTTACGAGGGATTAGGGTATGCGACACAAAAAGAAATAGGCTCAGACGTGCCTGATTATCCTACTGCTCTCAGGCAGGCTATGAGAGAAACTCCCAACATAATACTTGTGGGGGAAATAAGAGATCAGGAAACTGCCTTGTCTGTATTGAACGCTGCGGAAACCGGACATTTAGTTTTTGGAACTATTCACGCGCAAGGGGCTTCGGGGCCAACGGAGCGTATATTAGGTCTAACAAATAATGTAAGTTCATCCAATCAAAGAATAGCTCAAACTTTGAAGGTAAGTATAAATGTTACATCTTCTACAGATTCTTTTACTTATGGCTTCACAAAGATAACTGAAGCCCTTCGAAATCTTATATTTGAAGGGCAGCTTCAGCATTGGAAGAATTATGCCAAAGAAGAGGAAGCTAAAGTTTACTTAAGGGATCGCTAAAGAACAATGTCTTACCCAATAAGCGGAGAGTTTTATTAAAATGTGGAAAGGGCGTTTTGATAATGATACCGCGAAGGCTGGGATTGAGCTTTCAAAATCGCCTGATTGCGATTGGGAACTTGCGGAATTTGACATTATAGCTAGAATCGCTCATGCAATAATGCTAAATAAAATTGGCATAATTGATGATAAAGAGTTTATTGAGATTGAATCCGGACTTATTTCTGTAAAAGATGATATTTTAACCGGTAGATTTATACAAAAAACTGAATATAATGATGTTCACTCGAATGTTGAAGCCAGATTAATAGAAAAAATAGGAGCAGCAGGAGCTAAACTTCATACCGAACTCAACCGTAATGATCAAATTACCACTACTTTAAAGCTCTATATGAGGGCGCAGCTTTTTGAGATAAAAAATATAATGGTTTCCGTGTTAGAATGTCTTTTAGAGCGAGCGGAGTCTCATTATTCTCTTATAGTTCCAGGATATAATTATTTACGGCAAGCGCAGACAATAAATATTGGGCATTACTGGCTTGCCCATTATGATGCGTTTTCCCGTGACTTAATACGCCTCATAGCTGCGTTTAATTCGACGAATGAATGTACTCTTGGAGTTAGCGAGCTTACGTGGCCTACTCAGAAATATGATAGGGAATTAGTCTATAAAATTCTTGGATTTTCTACTACGGCAAATAACTACCTCGATACGCTAATGTCAAGTGATTACATAGCGGATTATCATCATTTTGCCACTCTTTTTAGCATTCACACAAACCGCTTGGCGGAAGATTTCGCGATATATAGTTCTCAAGAATTCGGATGGCTCATAATGAACAGCGCTACTTATACAAGTAACCCCGTGGAGCTGTTGCGAGGAAAAACCGGGCAAATTATCGGCAATGCGCATGACTTGCTGACAAATATAAAAGGTATTCCCATAATAGACATTCAAGAGGCTAAATGTGGGTTGTTGGGATCTATTAATACTGTAAAACTTATGCTCTCGATCCTGCAACCTCTGATATCAAGCGCTCTTATTGATGAAAAACTTGCGAGGAAGCCTCTCGAAAAAGACATAGTGCTGCCTCAAGTTTCACTTAGCAGAACTAAACTGGAAGAAATGAAGAACGCTATTGATTTTGATGTAAATAGACATAAATATCAATTCTCGGCTGCATCAAAAATGGATAGTGACTTTACAAATGTAAACGTTATGAGCCGTATTTCTGAAAATATCTCTTTATTTGAAGGATCTGTTGATGAATCCTTTATTGGTTATTTTGATGGAGCTTCGCGCGGGAACCCGGGGCTTGCCGGAGCAGGAGCTTGGATATCTTGCGGAAATAAAGAACCTGTATGGGAAAATTCTGATGTATTAGGCAAAAAAACTAATAATGAAGCGGAATATATTGCATTGATAAATTTATTGAATGAATTTCGTAAGTGTGGTATTAAAAAAGCAATAGTTCGTGGAGACAGTAAACTTGTAATTGAACAAATGAGTGGAAGATGGAAGGTGAATGAACCACGACTGAAAGAGTTATGTAAGCAAGCCAAGTTGTTAGCTCAAGATATGCATTTAGTATATGAATGGATACCAAGGGAACAGAATTCTTATGCAGATTATTTATCCAATAAAGCAATAGATAAATATTAATATCAATATCAATAAGGAGTATTTTGATGGAAAAAATTCTAATAATTGACGATAACCCTATGGATGTAAGAATATTGAAAGATATATTAAAGGAATTTTATGAAGTAATATCATCTCTTGAACCTGGAGATGGGATTAATAAAGCCAAGCAGCATAGGCCTGTGATTATTCTGCTTGATAGCAATATGCCAAAAATTAATAAAAAAGAAACTCTCTTTACTATTAAAAATACCGGCGAAATAAAAGATATACCAATAATGATTACAGCTTCGGCTCAAGTTGATAATGATATGGAAGACAAATGGCTTTCCCAAGGAGCGGTTGACTATATTTCAAAGCCTTTTTCTCCCGGGATAGTGAGAAATAGAATTGGGACTCATGTTGACCTGTTCCTGCTGAAAAAAGTCGTGGAAAAACTTGAAATTGTTGATAATCTTACCCTATTACCCAACAGAAGGAGTTATGACGATAAAATTGAGACGGAATGGGCGCGTTCGATCAGAGAGAAAACGCCGATTTCGCTTGCTTTCATTGATATCGATAATTTCAATTCTTACAATGAGCATTACGGGAGTTCAAGAGGTGATGATGTACTTAAGCTTGTTGCTTCAGAGATAAGACATGTTATGTCGCGTAAAACCGACTTTGCCGCTCGTTTCAGTCCAGAAAAATTTGTAATAGTCATGCCGAACACAGCAAAAAATGGCGCAAGGATTGTATATGAGCGTATCAAAAAGGCAGTTCAGAATTTAAGAATCCCTCATGCCTATTCGGGATCTGCAGATATCGTTTCTGTAAGTATAGGTGGGGTAACCGTTTCACCAGTCTATGGAGAATATATATATGAATTAGTTGAAAAGGCTGATAAGATGCTGTTTGAGGCAAAAGCTTACGGCAGAAATATGATAGCTTCAGATGAGGATTAGTCTCATGTTTATATTTCATATTAATACAGCATGAAAGAGATAAGATATGGAAAAGATTTTGATTTTAGATGATGGGTTAGGTCAGAATACATTAGCGGAGGCTCTTAGCAATGATTATAGAGTTTCAACATACGATAATAAAAATGATGTTATATCAATAGCGAAAGAGCTGTTGCCTACTATTGTTTTGCTTGATTTTATAGTGCCTCAAATCGATGGATTTAAGGTTTTAAAGGGGCTTAAAGATTCCACTGAAACCAAAGATATACCTGTTATATTCATTTCAGCTTTAATAGATCCGGATATTGAAGAAGAGGGGCTTAAGCTTGGAGCTGCTGATTATATTCATAAGCCTTTCTCTTTGGGTGTTGTTAAAGCAAGAGTTAAGAATCATATTGATCTTTTTTTAATGCGTAAGACAATTGAGGATTTGGCTTTGATAGATGGACTTACGCTGATCCCGAACAGGAGAAGTTACGATGTTCATTCCCAGACCGAGTGGGTCAGGGCGATCAGGGAAAAAATTTCGATTTCTTTTGCCATGATAGATATAGATAATTTTAAATCCTATAATGATTATTACGGTCATCTTAAGGGTGACGAAATTCTTAGGTATGTTGCTATGACAATAACAAATTCTTTAAGACGTAAAATAGATTTTGCAGCTCGATACGGCGGAGAGGAGTTTATACTTGTTTTATCAAATACTCCAGCTGAGGGCGGAAAAAGATTATCGGAAAAAATATGTAATGAAGTTGTGAAACTTAATATCCCTCATGAACATTCAAAAGTTGCTCCGGTAATCACTGTCAGCATTGGCGGAGTATCAGTGATCCCGAAACAAAAAGAAGATCTCAATTCTGTTGTTGATATAGCCGACAAGATGTTATATACAGCGAAAAATGAGGGCAAAAACAGGGTTGTATGGTGTGATCTACCATAAAATCCAATGCAATGATAATTATGAAAGAAGGTATATTATGAATCTTTGTCAGTTTCCACGCCGCCGCTACACGATGGGGATAACGCCTATCGAAAAGCTTGAATGCTTAAGCGCGTATTTGGGTGGTCCCAATATTTATATTAAGCGCGATGATTTACTCGGTTTAGCTGGAGGCGGCAATAAAACTCGCAAACTTGAGTTTTTAATGGCTGATGCTATCGCGCAGGGAGCGGATACAGTTATCACCTGCGGCGCAATACAATCAAATCATTGCCGTTTGACTCTGGCGGCAGCCAACAAGGAAGGAATCGCATGCCAACTGGTGCTGGAGCAGCGCGTGCCCAACAGTTATGAACGCTACGCCAGCGGGAATAACTTCCTATACGATTTACTGGGTGTTGAGGAAGTTCATGTGGTGGAAGGCGGTATTGATTTGATGGCTAAAATGGAGTCCATCGCGGATAACTTACGCGCGCGTGGCCGTAAGCCTTATGTAATTCCAGGCGGCGGTTCCAATGCCATAGGGTCGATGGGCTATGTAGCCTGCGCACAGGAAATGTTGCATCAGTTTTTTGAAATGGATTTAAATATAGGCGCAATAGTCTGCACCAGTGGCAGCGCCGGTACCCATGCTGGAGTTCTTACAGGAATTGTAGGCAATAACGCCCAAATTCCAGTTATCGGCATAAGTATCAATCGCAAAAAGGAAACACAAAGTAAGATGGTGTACGAATTATCCGAAAAACTGGCTAAAAAACTAAACCTCAAGGAAGCACCGGCTTTAAAAGACGTGATTGTCTTTGACGATTACGTAGGTGAAGGCTATTCCCGCGTAACGGATGACATGCTGGAGTCTGTTAAATTGTTGGCACGTAAGGAAGCAATCCTGCTTGATCCTGTTTACACCGGCAAAACTATGGCTGGTATGATTGATTTATTGCGCAATGGATATTTTAACGGTATGAAAAACATCCTGTTCCTCCATACAGGCGGTTCCGTTGCATTGTTTGCATATACCGGGGCCTTCTTTGGTAAATAGTCCAAACGCCTTGCAGCACGCATAGCTAAAGAAAAAAGAATATGGTAGAAATTGCCTGTATTTTATCGGGCATACTGATTACACTGCCTATTGCCACTTTCGACTATTATAGTAAGAAAAACTTACCAGGAGCCCTGATCTGTCTGTTATTAGCCGCAATTGCCTGGTTTTTGGGGCGTTTGTTTCCATTGGCAGGGGGCGCCGTTATTGCAATACTGCTTGGCATATTATTGGCAAACATATGGCAATATCCGCAAATGTACAAGTCGGGCATATCAGCGACTTCCAAGCGGGTTCTTCAGTCGGCCATCGTCTTATTCGGTTTTCAGATGAACTTAAAGTATGTATTATCTCTGGGCGGGCAGGGGCTGGTATTGATATGTGCCACAATTGCCACTTCTCTGTTGATGGCTAATGTTATCGGTAAAGCCTTGCGTATGCATACCAATGAGCAAATTTTGATTGGAATTGGCACAGCTATTTGCGGCGGTTCCGCCATTGCCGCCATCGCGCCTGTTATCAAGGCAAGTGAACGTGAGGTAGCCACATCAATCTCCATCATTTTTCTCTTTAATATACTTGCCGTATTCATCTTTCCATTTGTTGCCCGAATTTTATCAATGAGTGATTTACATTTCGGTATTTGGTGCGGCGCTGCCATTAACGATACCTCATCCGTTGTGGCAGCGGCTTATTCTTACAGCAATGAAGCCGGTAATACCGCCACTGTAGTGAAGCTGGCGCGTACACTTATGATTATGCCCGCAGCTTTTTTACTATCAATTCTGCAGGCTAAAAAAACAGGTGAAACTGGCAGCTTTCAAATAAGCAAAGTTTTCCCCTGGTTTGTTGTTGCATTCATCGTAGCATGCATCATCAACAGCTTTAATCTCATTCCAGAACAGATAAGCGAAATTTGGGGCAGTATGGGCAAATTCTGCATAATGATCGCTATGGCTGCCATAGGCTTAAGCACCAACCCGCGCGAATTGATACGGCATGGTAAAAAACCTATTTTGCTTGGGCTTAGCTGTTCTGTTGCTGTAGCGTTAGTGTCGTTTATTGTTCAGGATTTAATGTAAACAAGCTGTTTTAAGTAATCTTCATCCGCAATATACGGCAATGTTATATGTTCTCCTATATTTGCTTTATTTTCGTTGAATTCCATGCTGACGCTCAAAGCGTTTTCATTACGCGCCCAGGCTCTTCTGGCAACGCCGCCCATTACGTCCCAGCTCATCGCTGATTTGATTATCTCATCAACGCGATAACTTCCGTCCAGCACCATTCCAAATCCGCCGTTGATTGATTTTCCAACTCCTACGCCACCGCCATTGTGCAGCGCGACTAAGCTCATACCGCGGGCTGCGTTGCCGGCGAAACACTGAGTTGCCATCTCCGCCATGACATTGCTACCGTCCTTTATGTTTGAAGTCTCCCTGTAAGGAGAATCCGTACCGGAAACGTCATGATGATCGCGTCCAAGCATCACGGGGCCTATTTCTCCTCTTCTGACCATTTCATTGAACTTCAAGGCTATATTTACCCGTCCTTCCGCGTCCTGATAAAGGATACGCGCTTGAGTCCCAACCACAAGCCCATTTTTTTCAGCATCCCTGATCCAGACCCAATTATCTTTATCTTGAAAACGCCTCTCAGGGTCTATACATTTCATCGCGGCATGGTCTGTTTTACGTAGGTCTTCCGGTTTTCCAGATAGACATACCCAACGGAACGGGCCATAGCCAAAATCAAAACACAGCGGGCCAAGTATATCCTCTACATAAGATGGGAATATGAACCCGTCATGCGTATTCTCTCCATTTTTTGCAACTTCTTTACAACCGGCGTCATATACAGCTCTTAAGAAAGCGTTTCCGTAATCAAAGAAATATGTGCCGCGTTCAGAAAGGGTTTTTATTAAATGAAAGTGTTTTATGAGCGATTCATCCACTTTTTTTCGGAACTCAGCCGGATTTTCATTTAACATTCTCGTTCTCTCTTCAAAAGTAAGCCCTTGAGGGCAGTATCCACCTTCATACTGAGCATGGCATGATGTTTGGTCCGACAGAAGCCCAATTCTTATATTATTTTTTACCGCATAATCGAGCAAATCGACAATGTTACCGTGAAAAGCAATCGAAACGGGCTTCTTGGTTCTGATGGAATCATCAGCCAGTTCAAAGGCTTCTTTGATATCCGCTGTTGCTTTATCGACCCAGCCTTGTGAGTGGCGGGTTTCAATTCGTGAATAATCAACTTCTGCAGTTATCGAGGTCGCTCGCGCAATTTTAGCTGCTTTAGGCTGTGCTCCGCTCATGCCTCCCAAACCAGAAGTGACGAACAAGTTCCCCTCAAGCATGTCGTCGCCGGTAGCGCCAAGTTTCATCCTTCCGGCGTTAAGGAGGGTATTGTATGTACCATGAACTATTCCCTGCGGTCCAATATACATCCAACCGCCGGCTGTCATTTGCCCGTAATTCGCTACTCCTAGCTGCATTGCCCTGTGCCATTCCTGCAAATTATCGAATAATCCGACCATCAATGCGTTTGTTATTATCACACGCGGAGCTTCAGAGCGTGAGCGGAAAAATCCTATCGGGTGACCGGATTCGATCACAAGGGTCAGATCGTGAGTCAATTCTTCCAGGTATTTTTTCACAAGCAGATACTGCATCCAATTCTGAAATACCTGACCGGTCTCTCCGTATGTTACAAGCTCATAAGGGTAAAGAGCTACATCGAAGGATAAGTTATTATCGATCATGACTTGAAAAGCTTTTCCCTCATTGCACTTGCTCTTATACTCATATATAGGTTTCCCAATAATAGCTCCTGCCGGGCGAAAACGGTATCCATATATCCTGCCGGTTGTGCGGAGTTCTTCAAGAAATTCAGGGGCAACTGTCTTATGAAACTCTTCCGGAATATATCGGAGCGCATTTTTCAAAGCCAGGACGGTCTCATTTTTTGATAAAGTATATACTCTATCGGGCGCTCGTCTATATCCAGGTAAGAATCCCGGGTTTTCCGGCAGTCCTTCAGGAAAATCAAGGCGAATTCTCATTGATTCGCCAATTTTAATATTTTTATCCATATACTATGCACCTCAATCCTTTTCCAGATACTGCTGTGGGCCTGCACCCATTGCAGGATATACACTTAGCTCTTCGTTTATTATTAGCTCTACTGGCTTTCCAACGTTTAGGCAAGTTTGGCTCACATATAAGCGGTCGGGACATTGAAACAAAATCAGCTATTCCATCGCTCAATATTTGTGATATACGCTCGTATGAACGGAATCCTCCTACAAGTATCAAAGGAATTTTTGAAATTTCCTTATATTTTTTAGCTGCTTCTATGTAATACCCCTCTTCTTCGGGACATGAAGGGTCAAATGTGCGAGTACTGTTATATTTCCCATCAGGGTGAACAGTTCCGCCACTCAGTTCAATGGCTTCAATACCTGAATTTTCCAATGATTTTACAATTTCGAGCATCTGTTCAGGTTCGATCCCGCCTTCAATAAAATCGGAGACATTTAGTTTTATGATTATAGGATGGTTTCCTATACGAATCCTGATAGCAAGAATCGTTTCAAGAAGGAATCGCATACGGTTTTCAAGGCTTCCTCCCCATTCATCATTGCGTTTATTGTAGAAAGGCGATAAAAACTGGCTTATAAGGTAACCATGAGCACAATGTATCTGCACACCGTCAAATCCGGCTTGAATGGCTCTGTCAGCGGAGTTTGCAAACATCATTATTTTATTTTTAACTCCTGTGCTCCCCATGGCAAGTGCTTGTCCACCACGGCTTGTATTTATCATTGAAACTCCAAACGATGGCATTTTTGTAAGTTCCGGCAGCGCGTGACATCCCCCGTGGTTCAACTGTGCAAAAATTTTTACTTTTGATTTATGAGCGGCTTCAGTTAATCTTTTTAATCCCGTTATATTTGAATCATCACAAATTCCAAGCTGCAACGGTGAAGCCTGCCCGCTTCTTTCAATATACGCATGGCTTGTTATTATCAACCCTATGCCACCTTTTGCAAGGGTGTCGATATATGAAACGAGATTATCTGTGACTTCTCCTTTCTCCGTCGCCAATCCTTCCCAGGTTGCAGAACGGACTAAATGGTTGGAGAGTTCCACATCACCAATTTTACAACTACTGAAAATATTCATTTAGATTCCTCCTCAAATACGAGATATCAGAAATTTCACCGACATTTTTTATATATTATATAATGATATTATTGAAAGGTGGGAGATTATGGACTATATAATAATCGGGATTGGAGTGGTAATTATCGTTTCAATGGCGATGGTTAACAGAACTGGTAATAATCCGCCTGATCCTGCTCTCAAAGCTGCCAGGAAAATAAAAGACTCCGTGCATATCACCGATGACGGAAGCCAGCATGGCGCCTATATTTCGGAATCTCATAATGTCGAAGGAGGAAACTACTCCAATCGGGATGAAGAAAGTGAGCCGGAAGAAAAAGAAAACGCTGCGATAGCCCAGGAATCACAAGAGCCAAAACAACATAAGCAACAGCAAAGCGGAACTTTAGACCTGATATGGGCGGGAAAAGGCGGCAGGATAGAAGTAAAGGGCATTGCCCTTCCGGGGCCTATGGTGTATTGGTCCAATGGAGCGCCGAAAATAAAAGAGCCTTCTGCTATAGACGTAACTTTGCCTGTCAAAATAGATGAAAATGCCGGACAGCCTGAGATTCCAAGTTCTTATGAGGTTATGAGCCCTGAACAAAGAGGGGCGTATCTCCGATGGCTGTCGAGGGGCAGGATGGGAGCGGCAAGTACGTCTTACTTCAGGTTATGGTTTTTTGGCATAGAAAGACGGGCAATATATGAAAAAAAAGACGCGGCCATTTGTCTTGGGGAAATTTCGTCACGGCTTCCGTCTTTGCTTGAAAACCCAGCATTACCTGTCATATTGAGATTCATGACATGCGTTGCTGTGATGATGAAATATCCTCCTGAAAGACTTGCTCTTGACTTGCGTCATATAACGAATTTGCCTCAGGATATCCTTAATGTCCTTCTCGCGCCTTACGCGGGGTCTGAAATGCGTTTGCCGCCTCTGATAGCTTACACGATAATGCGTAACGCTTACTCCGGTAACTCTCCTGTCAGGCATAACGATGAACAACTCTCCTTATTTGCCGCCACATATATGGAAACCACAGATATGGGAATGACCCTTATGCGTCCCAAAGCAATCGCTTACGTTACATATTTCCCGACAAATCCAACATTATCGGGACCAAAGCCGCTTACAAACATAGAGGCGCCGGATTTTTTCAAAGACTCATCCCAGTTTTCAACTTTAATCCAAATTTGGGATTACATCCGTAATGTAAAGCTTCAAAATCCAACTCCCGCTCCAAGAAAAAAACATAAACTCGTTGAGAAGGTAAAAACAGAAAACTCGGATCAGACAGACATTGTAAATGATGAATCAGAAGTTGAAGCTGAAAATATTCCTGTAACGCTCGACCAGCAAATGCGCTCCGATCTTGATTCTTTCATCCAGGAAAAACTTCAGGATCAGCATGAACCTCTCTTAATTTCTTTGCTTGAATTGTCCGAACTCATTGAACTTGAAGCCGGAGAACGCCCGACAGGCTCGCAAAGAAGAGGGATATCGGAAATCACAAGGACGGGAGGCAGGCTTTTAATACCTGAACTTGGGATATTAGGGAAAATCTATCATTGGGAGGACTTGGTTTCACCCGTTTGGGTAGAGATAGGTGATCGTATTTCAGATGCTTACCGCTGCGCGGCAATTCTTTTTGAATTTGCGGCGTCATTCACAGGAGGCGCGATAGACATAACCGAACGTAAATTATTCAGCCGTAAGCCAACTGAACGAAGAAAGAAACTTAAAGATATCCTTGAACGCTTGACTGTGCATTTTGAGCTTTCAAAAGAGGAATCAGACAGGATGGCTGTGCTAATGCAAATATTTGAGCATCAGGCGGTGGATTCGCAAAACCTTGCGGTAAGTTTTCAAAGCGGGTTGCAAGTTGAAGACAGGATGCTCTTAAGGGATTTCTTTTATAGGCTTTGCGCGCCAACCGGAGACTCATTCGCAAAAGAAAGGGACGAATTTTTAACATCCCTTTCAGCTTTGCTTGAAGTGGAGGGGCGTCCGCAACCGGTAGCAAAATCAAACATTTCAATAGGGGAGGCCCTGATAAAAGCTCTTAAACACCTTTTCAGATCCGAAGAGTTGTCGGATCATGACCAGAAAAAGAACCAGGAAGAACCGAAAGAAGGAATCATAAAGAATAATGAGCAAATCTAAAAGCTCTAAGAGCCTGATATCCGAAATATTACCCTGGATACTGCCATATAAGAGAAAAATTATTTTTGCTCTATTGTGCATGGTTATATCGTCTCTTTTAAATGTCCTGCCGGCATGGCTTTTCAAAACTATAATAGATGACGTCCTTCTTAACAAGGATAGAGCAGCGTTAACAGTGGTATGTGTTGCGGCCGTATTGATATTTGTGTTTAAGGGCATAGCGTCGTATGCACATCAAGTGCTGATAAACTGGGCGGGGCAGCGCGTTATAATGGATTTAAGAATAGCTCTCTATGATCATACCCAGAGAATGTCGCTGCGTTCGATTCACGGCTCAAGGATAGGAGAGATGATGTCGCGAATAACGAATGATGTTGGGATACTCCAGACCCTTATGACAAATACCATAGTAAACCTTATAGTGAACGGAGTTACGTTCATCGGTATGTTATGCGCCATATTCTGGCTGAATTGGAAATTGTCGGTAACAACAATCCTCATGCTGCCTCCGGTTGTGTGGCTTTTATTATACGCGTCAAGAAAACTAAGGCACACAGGGCATATCGTCCAGGACAGGATAGCTAACCTGACCGCTATAGTACAGGAAGCTTTTTCGGCGATAAAAATCGTCCGCGCTTTTGCGACTGAAAGTCAGGAACTTGAACGTTTCCGCACGGGAAACGCCGAAAATTTTACGGCGCTCATGAAAGGGGTAAGGATTCAATCAGTGTTAGCGGGCGTTGTAGAAGTCCTGCTAATAGCGGCGCTGGCGCTTGTGGTATGGTTCGGCGGTAGAACGGTCATAGAAGGCGGATTGACT
>WRBZ01000002.1 GCA_009784305.1 Synergistaceae bacterium | reverse complement strand
GGGTACAGGTTGAATGACTGTGATACCAGTCCGATGTTCGCCCGCAACCGGTTGAGATCAGTTGAGGGCGCGTGGACAGAGACGCCGTCCACCCATATTTCTCCACTATCGATTCCCTCCAGGGCGTTGACTGTACGAACGAGGGTACTCTTGCCGGCGCCGCTTGGCCCGATGAAACCGAACACTTGTGATTTCGGAACGTCGATGGAGACATTTTTCAAAACTTCAAGTGTGCCGAACTTTTTTGATACGTTTTTTACGGAAACCATAAATTCTCCCTGGTTGTCCATTCACTGCCTCTCTTTCATGGCTTGGCTTCCTAATGGTCCATGCGAAATTTGCGCTCACAAAAGGCTATTAATTGAGAAAGCCCGTAAGTAATGCAAAAATAAAGCACGGCCACGAAAGTCCAGATCTCTATCGAACGGAATGTTGTTGCAACCAGGTTTTTTGCCACCATGGAGAGATCCACGATGGAAATGACCGATACAAGCGATGAATCCTTGACCAAAATGATAAACTGCGATGCCATTGGAGGCAGAACCTTGCGCAGCGCCTGTGGCAAAATCACATAACTCATGGCTTGCAGGTAGGTCATGCCGGACGCGCGCGCCGCTTCCATCTGTCCTTTAGGTACGGACTGAATGCCGGCGCGGACAATCTCCGCTACGAAGGCTCCGGAAAAGACGCCCAAGCCCGATACGGCCGACCAATAAGGGGTCAGCCTGAAAAAACGGCCAAGTACAAAAAATATCCATATAAGCAGCACCAGAAGCGGAACTCCACGGAAAAACTCAACGTATGCGGTAGATATTGCCCGCAGAAAACGAAACCGTGAAACCCGGAAAAGCCCTGCTATCGTCCCTATTGGGATGCTGAGAAGCAGAGCGAAAAACGATATCTCCATGGTCACTCGTATCCCCTTGAAAAATAGGGGCATATTCTGATAGATGACCTCCCAGTTCATATTCATAACGTCACCACGCAAACGTAAAATGAGGGAAGCATCCGCTTAAAATGAAGCATCCGCTTCCCATAATTTCAAAATATTTAGGCAAAACGCCCCTATTAATTAAGTTCTTTCAGCCAATCAATAACATTGACCATCCACTTGGTTCTCGAGGCGATTTCCGCTGGGCTGCCTATGTACTGGTAAAGGAATGAGTTCATCCACTGAACCATCGCATGGTCATTGAGCCGGCAGGCAATGCCCAGGTTTTCCAGGCTGATGAGGTCATGAATGCCTCGCACTTCATCGGGATGGCGGGCCTCATACACGATAATGCCGGGTTGGTCGTAAATAACTCCGTCGATCTGACCGTTAACCAGAGCCAGAGCTGTCTCGGGGAAAGTCGGAAAATGCAGGACTTCCGCCTCTTTGATTATAGCCTCCGCAAGCAGAGAACTGGTCTGTCCCTGAGGGGTAGCGATTTTCTTTCCCTTCTTATCGAGGTCTTTCCAGCTCTTGGTCTCGGTGTCTTTCTTGGGGACCATCAGAACCTGGCCTGTTTCGAAATAGGGGTTGGAGAAACTGACAGTGAGCGCCCGCTTGCCCGTTATGGACATGCCCGCAATCAGGATGTCTATTTCACCTGCGTGAAGAGCTGGGATCAGTCCAGCGAACTCGAACTGCCTGTACTCCACTTTTACGCCCAGTGCATTGCCCATAGCATTGCCAACATCGATGTCGTAACCTATAAATTCGCCATTCTTATCCATCATTTCAAAAGGATAATAACCGGGAGCCGAGCCGATGACTATTTTACCCGCCTTCAAAATCTTGTCGAGCGTCCCTTCAGCCGCCTCCGCCGAAAGCGCTCCGGCAAAAGTACAAATTAACACTCCCAACACTAGAAATAATCCCAATACTTTACTTACCTTCATTTTTCTTACCTCCTTAGAATTTTAACCGAGCAGTATAACTTTTCATATCCTGCAACGGGACATTGAGGACGCCGTCCCCTACAGTCTATTAATTATGCATTGTGAATTGTGCATTATAAATGCCGCCCCTTTTTATATTGGATCACGTTCTAGGAACGCTGTCATGCAGTGCAGAGAGCCGAATCCTTTCTTCAGCTCATTGACATCTATCTCTATGACCTCCACCCCGTTCCGTTCCAGCTCGGCCTTCGTAAGAGGATTCCCTTTGTTCATCAGGACCCTTCCAGGTTCCAGCGCAACTACGTTGACCGCGCATCCGCGTTTTACCTCATCCACGGACGGCGCTTCGATAATCTTGAAACCTTTCCGGATCAATATGTCCAAAACGTCGTATGGAACCTGCCACGGGAAAACTAACAATTTTTTCCTGTCCACCGGGTTCATAAGGCCATCAAGATGAGCGTGTCCCCACGGTATTTGAAAACGAAGTATATTGACGACCCCCATCGCTCTCAGAACGTCCTCTACCTGACGAACCCCTTCCTCGTTGCTGCGTACTCCCGTACCAAGAACGATAGTCTCCCGGTCGATCCAAATTCCGCAGGCGCCTTCGAATATGCCATTTCCGGAAATTGTCCTTACGATGGGGCAGCCGATCTTCGCGATCGCCGCAGCTACAGCACGCTCCTCACCGCGGCGAAACGCCGTAGCCTGGCGGCAAAGAATGGCGCCCTCAGGCGTCCCCAGTACGTTGTCGCGCATGAAAAGTGCGTTCGGCCGATCCTCACGCTGCTCTTCCACATAGTAAACATCAGCTCCGGATGAACGATATACTTCTGCCATGGCATCGTGCTGATCGCGTGCCTTTTGAGGGTCCATCACGTCCTTCCAACGCCAGTCGGACGGATTTTTGACGATCTCTATCTCTTTGCCGGGACGGCGCAGCAACACCGCGCGCAGCTTTCCAACTTCGGATGAAACGCTCCACCTGCGCCCCCAAGCAGAAACCAGATTTTCCTCGAATGAGGAAAGATCCGCAAACCACTTTTCTCCGTAATCATCAGCATCCTTTGTAGCAATATCCCTATCTGCGGTCATGCGCAATCATCCTCTCCTTAAAATAAGCGGCCTTCGCCGCAATTTTCGAAAATTATTTTCATTTTTACGATCAATTGTTTACTAAAATACATTATACCTCTTTTGCTTATATTTGCGAGATCGATTAGGAAACCAATTTCAAATAAGGTCATAAAGACTTCCAACTTTTAAATCCTTTCCCAAACACTTCCACAGCGTCACAAATTGAAACGAAAGCATTAGGATCATTGCGCTTCAGGTAATCCTTCAGTAAAGCGATCTGCCTGCTACTAAGCAAAGTCATTAAAACCGGACGCTCCTGACCTGTGAAAACTCCTTCTCCACGTAATAAAGTCGCTCCCCTGCCAAAAGTATTAATTATGTAAGAAGATACTTCCTTAGGGATGTTAGTGATGATGAAAGCCTGCTTTCGCTTATCGAATGAGTGCATGGTATTATCAACTAACACTCCGTAAACATAAAGAGCCACAATTCCGTAAATTGTCGAGTGCAGCCCTACAACGCCGAGAGACGCCCCCAATATGACAAGGTTAATCGCTACCGAAAAGCTTCCGATTTCAATGCCATATCGCTTGCGAAGCGCAATTGCGATTATATCCGTTCCTCCTCCTGATCCTCCCGTATGAAGGATCACAGCTCCGCTTATTCCCTTCAATACTCCGGATATTACCGCAGCTAAAAAACGATCGTCAGGAAGGTCAACCCTAATAGCGGAAAAAGTCGGTAACAACAGAGAGAACAGGGCAATATAGTACACACTGAAATATATTATATGCGGAGAAAGAAATTTCCATGCCCAGATAAAAAGCAGAATGTTCCCAATAAGAATGACCCATACAGGGGAAATGCCAAAGGTATAGTTTGACAAAATGGCTAATCCGGTTACGCCTAACTCCGGAAATTTGTAAGGAATGGTAAAATAAGCAACAGCGATTGCGTTCATAATGACGCCTAAGGTCAAAGCGGCAAAAACTTTCCATTCGTCGCGTATGAACTTAAAAAAACTGATTAATGCGCGTAGAATAAACATAAGAATTCCTCCTTAGTGATTTGAAAAAGAAATGAGGTATTATATCACTTTGCTATTTCCTGTTTTTTTTGATAATGTAATAGCGTTGATACGCAATCCTGATCCTTCGGAGAAAGGTCGCAAAACCGTTATTTATCTCTCCGACAGAAGAGCAGATTATTCGGCGTTCACTCCAAAAACATTGTGTAAAAGATACTACACTCTGTTCAACAATGAAAGGGGTATTTAATTTGACAACAAAAACACTGCCAGAATACGGGGCGCATAACATTCAGGTTTTGGAAGGGCTTGAAGCCGTAAGGAAACGCCCCGCAATGTATATAGGGGACATAACTCTAAGAGGTCTCCATCATTTAGTCTACGAAGTCGTTGATAACTCCATCGATGAAGCGATAGGAGGATATTGTACAAAGATTTACGTAACAATTCACCCAGACGAGAGCATATCGGTTGAAGATAACGGCCGCGGAATACCTACCGAACCTCATCCTTCAAACGGACGCCCAACATCTGAGGTAGTTCTGACAGTTCTGCACGCGGGCGGAAAATTCAATAACGATGCATATAAAGTTTCCGGAGGCCTCCATGGCGTAGGAATCTCGGTAGTGAACGCGCTTTCCGAATGGCTGATCCTTACGGTATGGAGAGACGGGCTCGAAAAAGTCCAGAGGTTTGAGTATGGCCTGCCGGTCACTGATATATCGGAAGGAGTCCCAAGTGAAGCGCGCGGCACTAAAGTCCATTACTTAGCGGATAAGACGATATTTGATGAAGTAAGGCACTCCATAGATACGTTAAAGGCAAGGCTCCGCGAACTTGCTTTCCTGAACCCCGGAGTGTGCATAACGATAGAAGATATGCGCGTAAACGAAAAAAAAGAATACTGTTTTGACGGTGGAATAAGGGCATTCGTGCAATACCTTGACAAAGGCAAAACACCGCTGATAAAAGAACCTATAATAATTACAGGGGAAAAAGACAATATTTCCGTTGAAGTTGGTTTTCAATATAACGATACATATCAGGAAAGGCTCCTCGCTTTCGCTAATTTGATACACACGCTTGAGGGAGGAACGCACGTAACGGGGCTGAGGTCAGCAATGACAAGGGCGATAAACGAAACAGCCCGCATTCAAAAACTATTGAGGGAAAAAGATGAAAACCTCAGCGGAGACGACCTTAAAGAAGGCCTGACGTGTGTCATTTCAGTTAAATTAACTAATCCGCAGTTTGAAGGCCAAACAAAGACAAAATTAGGAAACAGTGAAGTAAAGGGCGCTGTAGATTCTATCCTTTTCGAAGGACTGATGGTTTGGTTCGAAGATAATCCGGAAGCCATGAGACCCATTGTGGAAAAAGCGATACGCGCGCGCCAGGCGCGAGAGGCGGCAAAGAGAGCGAGAGAGCTTGTCAGAAAGGGCGCTATGACCGGGATGAGCCTGCCGGGGAAACTAGCCGACTGCTCAAGCAGGTCCCCGGAGAACACTGAACTCTATATAGTTGAAGGAGACAGCGCCGGAGGCAGCGCGAAACAAGGCAGGGATAGAAATTTTCAGGCTATCCTGCCGTTGCGCGGTAAAATTTTAAACGTGGAAAAGGCAAGGCTCGATAAAATGCTAGGCAGTAATGAGATAAGGATAATAATCCAAGCTCTCGGCTGCGGCATAGGGGATGATTTCGACATAAAAAAACTGCGGTATCATAAGATAATCATCATGACGGATGCCGACGTTGACGGCGCTCATATAAGCACGCTCCTGCTGACCTTTTTCTATAGGCACATGCCGGAGCTGATATCGAACGGACACCTGTATCTTGCTCAACCGCCCCTTTATCTTGTGCAAAAGGGAAAATCAAAAACATACTGCTACAACGAGAAACAACTACGGATGCACGTGGACGCAACGGACGGGACAAAAGCTTCGATACAGCGCTATAAAGGGCTTGGAGAAATGAACCCTTCTCAGCTTTGGGAAACGACAATGGATCCCGTTAACCGCTTCCTTAAAAGAATAGATGTTGAGGATGATATTGCGGCTGATGAGTATTTTACTATCCTTATGGGGGATAAGGTCGAACCGAGAAGGGAGTTTATATCTTCCCACGCGCGTGAGGTAAGAAATTTAGACGTTTAAGATATAAAGCTTCCATTTCATGAAGAAGAGGGCGTAAAATATGATTACACCTAACATTACAAATAATAAGCGAATGTTAGCGGCGGATGGAGGACTCCTTCTCGCCGCGTTTTTTTGGGGATTCAGCTTTGTTGCTATGAAACAAGCTCTTGAAACTTTTCCTACGTTTTGGGTTCTTGCATTGCGCTTTAATGCGGCATTCTTAATACTATGCGCTTTTCTGTGGCGTAGATTTTTTACTACTGGAGAAACTAAAAAATTATTTTCAATGGGGATGATAGCGGGATTTCTGCTTTTCGCCGGATATGCCACGCAGACTTTTGGCTTGAATTTTACAACATCAAGCAAACAGGCTTTTATTACATCAATATATGTCATTTTCGTGCCGATTTTTACCTGGATGATAACCCGTGTTTCCCCAAGCATAACATGTTGGGGGGCAGCTTTTCTGTGTTTCTTCGGGATGTGGATGCTTACCTCGGAAGACGCAAGCTCGTTCAATACCGGGGATGCTTTTACCGTCCTATGTGCAGTCATTTATGCTGCTCATCTCATGTACATAGGTTACGCAACAAGAAAAGTCTCTCCGATTTTGTTCGCATCACTACAGATCGGCATCGTCGGGGTATTTTCACTTATTATTGCGCTTCTCTTTTCCGAATGGCCGGGATTTAGCGGAACCGATGGCTTGTATGAAATAGGCTTTACGGTTCTTTTTCCTACTATAGGAGCGCTCCTGCTTCAAAATGTATGTCAAAAGTATACTTCTTCAACACATGCGGCTATTATTATTAGCCTTGAAGGAGTTTTCGGAGCTTTCGCAGGAGTGCTTCTGCTCGGAGAGCATTTCACATTACGAATGGGTATCGGCTGCTCAATAATATTTTTTGCGATAATTCTTTCCGAGCTTGCGCCGTTCATTTTTTCAAAGGATAATATAGAAAATGAAAGTACTTTTTGATTTCTGAATATTTCACTATGAAAGGAAAATACAAAAATGAATCATAAAAAAAATTTCTCAGTTGTATTGTTGGTCGTATCCGTATTATTTTTAACATTTGTTAATGTCAAAGACGCGGATGCAGAAAGGATGACGGATGCTTGGAGAAACCTGCTTGAAAAACGTTCTTCATCAATCTTTACAGAGTCCATTGATCTTGGAGGACTGCGCGTAGGCGGACGCGGTAAAATAACGTTCACATGGCTCGACAGAAGCCTTCTTAAAGTGTTGGAAAAAGATATGGATGTCGATGAGTCAGTCGTCACTGGCCTTGACTATTATTACGGGTATAAGCCGGAAATAGCGAAACTTATTAAAAACAGAGACGTTTTTCTTCTGTCATATCAGGCGATAAAACGCTGGGATTTTAAAATAGAAGCAATAGTCATAAATGGATACCGTTTAACAACCGATGACATTTTAACCCATCCTTCCTTTCGTGTTCTTGGGGAAATACCGCCGTTCAAAGAACGTGAGAAAATGGTAGAGGATGAGGGCGAGCTGGATGATTTTCAGTTGCATGTCGCGGTTCCGTCAATACCAAAGAGAGGTAAGGCTATATTATCCTATGAAGATGATAGTGTGGAGTGGGAAATCCCGAAGTAATGATAACTCTTGGCATTGAGAGTAGCTGCGATGATACAGCGGTGGCAGTTATACGCGACAGCAGGGAGGTTTTATCCGAACGTGTTTCCAGTCAGATAACGGAACATCAGCGTTTTGGAGGAGTCGTTCCTGAATTTGCAGCCCGTATGCATCAAGAGGCGATCCTGCCGTTAATAAAGCTGGTAATGGACGAAGCCCGTGCTAAAATGTCCGAATATGAGAACATAGATCTAATTGCTGTCACACGCGGCCCCGGGTTGATGGGCTCGCTCATGGTAGGAGTCCTTACCGCCTGTGCGCTCGGGAGCGCTTGGGACGTTCCGGTAATAGGAGTTAATCATATAGAGGGACATATATTTGCTAATTTCATATCTGACGAATCATTGGCTCCCCCTTTTTTAAGCCTTGTCGTTTCAGGCGGGCATACGGAAGTACTTCTTGCACGTGGTTGGGGAGATTACGTTATTTTGGGCGCAACAAGAGATGATGCTGCGGGGGAAGCCTTTGACAAGGCAGCGAAGCTTCTGGGGCTTCCATATCCCGGAGGAGCTGTCATAGACTCATTAAGCGTAAAAGGTAATCCTGAAGCGTTCAGTTTTCCTGTTCCGCTTAAAAATACAGATGAAGTTGAATTCAGTTTCAGCGGGTTAAAAACCGCTTTGCTATGGAAACTGAAACAGCTCCCTCAGGGGAATGCGAAAACGGAGATAATTAATGATATTTGCGCATCATATCAAGCTGCTATCGTTAACAGCCTAATGACTAAACTTGAGCTTGCTGCCAAAAAAACAGGAATAAAAAAGGTCGCGATATCCGGAGGGGTTGCTGCAAACAGTGCATTAAGAGCAGCTATCCAATCTAAAGCAGGTAAATGGGACGTCTTTATACCACCTGTCGCCCATTGCACGGATAATGCCGCTATGATAGCTGCTGCAGGAACCGTTGCGTGGAAACGCGGAGTCAGGATGAATACTATAGTACCTGATCCTTCGCTGAAACTGTAAAACAAGAATATAGATTGTTTTGGCTTACTCATTATTGTATTTTCAATGCTCTATCGCACATTTTGCGCAAAGTTTGAGGCATATTTTCATTATTTTTTTACCCTTTAGGGTATTACATATAAAAACTCATAATAGTAAATTAAATGCAAACATTTTTCCGCATGTTTTAAGCCATATATATTGAAAAGGAGGGGAGAGAATTATGGAAGAAGTAAAAGTTTCTTTTATGCCTGATTTTACAAATGACTCCAAAATTCCTCCTGCTGTGAATGGAAAAGTCGCTATTATAACAAATGCGATTGCTGTTTCGGAGGAAGAATATCGTTCAGCTCAGGAAATGACGGCTAAGTACGGAGAAAGAATAATTCATGCCACATGGCCGAATAATTTCCTTGCTGAACGGGAGCAAATGGTCAGAATAGTGGGAAAGATTGCTACTGACCCTTACGTTAAGGCCCTTATAATCAATCATGCTGTTGTGGGAACTAACGAGGCAGTTGATAAGCTGTTAGAAACAAGAGATGATATTTTCATAGCATACTGTAACCCTCAGGATGAAAGTAAATCAGTGGCCGCACGCGCAAACCTTGTCCTTGCGTTTGATGAACTTGAAATGGGCAATACGGTGCCTATTCAGGCGAAAGAAATGGGCGCTACTGCTCTTGTCTACTATTCATGCCCACGTCATATGGGCATAACGTATTTGGCAAAAAAAAGAGAGCTTATGAGGAAAAAGTGTACAGAAATTGGGATTGAGTTTGCAGACATTATAAACCCGGATCCGATAGGCCCGGGGCTACCTGCCGCGTATAGGTTTATAATGGAAGATGTACCGAAGAAGGTTGCAAAGTATGGAAAAGATACCGCATTCTTCTCATCTAACTGTACTATGCAGGTTCCACTGATCAAAGCAGTAATGGACGCTGGCGCAATTTATCCGCAGCCATGCTGCCCGTCTCCTTATCATGGATTTTTGGCGGCGCTCGGAATTGAGTCGAATTTGGAAAACTCGAATAATTTGCAGCACGTTATTGACGAGACCAAGAAAACTCTTAAAGAAAAAGGGCTTGAAGGAAGATTCTCAACATGGCCTGCCGCTACAGCTATGATGTTCACAATTGTAAGTACGGAATACGCGTTTAAGATCATTAATGGCGAAGTCAGCGCTGACAAGCTGGATACTGATGTTTTGAAGAAGTTTTTTTCAGAATATGCCAGAGTTGAAGTTTCAACAAAACCATATGTTGACGAGGAAGATAAAGAGTACCAGAACTTCCTCTTGACCACTATGGAATACTTAATTTACTGAAAAAGGAGGGAGAGCTATGAAAAATACTGACATCTCTTTTCCTGAACCGGCTTTTGAAGATAACTCAAATATTACTCCTGTTGTGAACGGAAAAGTCGCTATTATCACAAATACGATTAATACATCTGAGGAAGAATATCGTTCAGCTCACGAAATGGCGGCTAAGTACGGAAAAAGGGTAATCCATGTCACATGGCCGAATAATTTTCTGGCTGAAAGGGATCATATGGTCAGAGTAGTTGAAAAGATTGCCGCTGACCCTGACGTTAAAGCCCTTATAATCAACCAGTGTGTTACGGGAACCAATGCAGCAGTTGACAAGCTGTTAGAGACAAGAAAAGATATCTTTATAGTATACTGTAACCCTCAGGATGATCTGAAAGAAGTAAACGCGCGCGCGAACCTTATCCTTGCGTTTGATGAATTTGAATTAGTCAATTCAGCTTCTATTCAGGCTAAAAAAATGGGCGCTAATACACTTGTCCACTATTCATGCCCGCGCCATATGGCTATAAAGCGTTTGTCCCAAAGAAGAGTGCTTATGAAGCAAAAATGCAATGAAATAGGAATTGATTTTGTAAATGTCACAACTCTGGATCCGATAGGGCTGGTATTACCTGTTGCGTATAGATTTATCATAGAAGATGTGCCTAAGATGGTCGCAAAGTATGGGAAAGATACTGCATTCTACTCAACTAACTGCACATTGCAGGTTCCGCTGATCAAAGCAGTAATGGATACGGGCGCAATTTTTCCGCAACCATGCTGCCCATCGCCTTATCATGGATTCGTGGCGGCGCTTGGAATTGAGTCGAATATGGAAAACCCGAATAACTTGCAGCACGTCATTGACGAGACCAGGAAAATTCTTAAAGAAAAAGGGCTTGAAGGAAGATTTTCAACTTGGCCTGCCCCGATGGGCATGATGTTTATAGCTGGCAGTACGGAATACGCAATGAAGCTCATTAATGGCGAAGTAAGCGTTGACAAGCTGAATGTTGAAGTTTTAAAGAGATTGTTTTCAGAATATGCCAAATATGAAGTATCAATTAAACCATACGTTGATGAAGAGGATATAGAATACCCGAATTACATGTCGGTTGCCATGGAATACATCACTTACTAAAAAAGAGGAGAAGTAATGAAAAAAGCGGATATAACTTTTACTGCACCGGCTTTTGCAGATGGCTCTAAAACTACTCGTGTTGCGAAAGGAAAGGTCGCAATTATCACGAATACTGTTGCCGTATCCGAGGAAGAATATCGTTCAGCTCAGGAAATTACAACTAAGTACGGAGAAAGGATCATTCATGTCACGTGGCCGAATAATTTTCTGGCTGAACAGGATCAAATGGTTGCAATAGTTGAAAAGATTGTAGTTGACCCTGACGTTAAATCCCTTATCATAAATAATGCTGTTATTGGAACTAATGCGGCTGCTGATAAACTGTTAAAGGCAAGACAAGATATCTTCATAGTATACTGTACTCCTCAGGATGATCTGAAAGATGTGATCACGCGCGCGAACCTTGTCCTTTCGTTTGATGATCTTGAAATGGGCAATACGATGCCGATTCAAGCGAAAAAAATGGGAGCTAAGGCTTTTGTCCACTATTCATGCCCTCGCCATATGGCAATACAGCATTATTCAAAAAGAAGGGACATTTTGAGGGCAAGGTGCTATGAAATTGGGATTGAGTTTACAGACACTGTAACTCCGGATCCGATAGGCCCGGGGTTGCCTGCCGCGTATAGATTTATCATGGAAGATGTACCGAAGAAGACAGCAAGGTATGGAAAGAATACAGCATTCTTCTCATCTAACTGTAGAATGCAGGTCCCACTGATCAAAGCGATAGTCGATAACTGTGCGATTTATCCGCAACCATGCTGTCCATCTCCTTATCATGGATTTGTGGCAGCGCTTGGAATTAAGTCGAATATGGAAAACCCGAATAACTTGCAACACGTCATTGATGAGACCAGGAAAATTCTTAAAAACAAAGGGCTTGAAGGAAGGTTTTCAACATGGCCTGCCCCGACAGCAATGATGTTCACATTTGGCAGTACGGAATACGCAATGAAGATTATTAATGGCGAAGTCAGCGCTGACAAGCTGGATACTGGAGTTTTAAAGAAGCTCTTTTCCGAATATGCTAAAGCTGAAGTTTCAATGAAGCCATACATTGACGAAGTGGGAAATGAATACCCGAATTTCCTCTTGACTAATATGGAATACTTGGTTTACTGAGAAAATGAGGAGAGAAGTAATGGAAAAAGCAGATATTACTTTAACAACACCGGCTTTTGCAGATGGTTTAAGAATTCCTCCTGTTGCAAAAGGGAAGGTCGCAATTATTACGAACACTGTTGCCGTAGCTGAAGAAAAATATCGTTCAGCTCAGGAAATGGTGGTCAAGTACGGAGAAAGGGTCATTCATGTCACATGGCCGAATAATTTTCTTGCTGAACGGGATCAGATGGTCAAAATAGTTGAAAAGATTGCCGCAGACCCTGACGTTAAGGCGCTTATATTAAACCAGGGCGTTGCAGGAACCAATGCGGCAATTGATAAACTGTTAGAGACAAGAAAGGATATTTTCATAATATACTGCAACCCTCATGAAGATCTGAATGAAGTTGCCGAGCGTGCGCATCTCGTTCTTGCGTTTGATGAACTTAGAGTAGGCAATATGTTGCCTGTTCAGGCGAAAAGAATGGGCGCTAATGTATTTGTCCACTATTCATGCCAACGCCATATGGCTATGTCGTCTTTGTCACAAAGAAGAGGGCTTATGAGGCAAAAATGCATTGAAATGGGAATTGAATTTGTAAGCACTATGACTCTTGATCCGATAGGACCGGGTTTACCCGTTGCGTATAGATTTATCATGGAAGACGTACCGAAGATGGTCGAAAAATATGGAAAAGATACAGCATTCTTCTCATCTAACTGTTCAATGCAAGCCCCATTGATCAAAGCTATAATGGATGCGGGCGCCATCTTTCCGCAGCCATGCTGTCCATCTCCTTATCATGGATTCGTGACGGCGCTAGGAATTGAGTCGAATATGGAAAACCCGAATAATTTACAGCACGTCATTGACGAGACCAGGAAGATTCTTAAAGAAAAAAAGCTTGCAGGAAGGTTTTCAACATGGCCTGCCCCGATATCAATGATGTTCACATTTGGCAGTACGGAATACGCAATGAAGATTATTAATGGTGAAGTAAGCGCTGACAAGCTGGATACTGAAGTTTTAAAGAAGTTCCTTTCAGAATACGCCAAAGTTGAAGTATCAGTGATGCCTCACATTGACGAAAAAGGTAAAGAATACCCGAATTTCCTCATGACCACTATGGAATACCTCACTTACTAAAGAAATGAGGGAAAGGTTCCATCGCCCGGCGGCCGGGATGCATTTAATTTTTTACATTTGGCGAATAACTGAAACAATATACAAATTATTAAAAACATTTGATTTTGAACTTGAGTTATACTAAAATAAGAGAGCAGTTTAAACATACTAATACAAGGGGGTAACAAACTATGAAAAGAGTAGTGATTTTTCTTTTAGCATTGATTTTGGTTATGAGTATAGGCGGCATTTGTTTTGCTGCAGGAGGTAAGGTCGCCATAGTTACCAATACAGTTTCTCAGAATGAGGAAGAGTATCGTTCAGCTCAAGCAATGGTGGCTAAGTACGGTGATAAGATTGTTCACGTCACATGGCCGGACAATTTTATGACTGAGCAGGAGCAGATGATCAGCATAGTAGCCAGGCTTGCAGCCGATCCCGACGTCAAGGGCCTTATACTCAATCAGGCCGTTCCAGGGACCAATGCGGCAGTTGATAAGCTGATGGAGACAAGAAAGGATGTTTTCATAGTATACTGCACAACTCAGGAGAATCCGCCTGATGCGGCGAAACGCGCAAGTGTTGTGTTGCAGCCCAACAACCCTCAAATGGGTAATACGATTCCTATTCAGGCCAAGGCAATGGGAGCAAAGACGTTCGTTCATTATTCTTTTCCGCGCCATATGTCTCAGCCGCTTCTTTCGGCAAGAAGGGAACTTATGAAGATAAGATGCGCTGAATTAGGAATAGAGTTTGTTGATGCCACAGCTCCGGACCCGACGGGTGATTCGGGGGTTCCAGGCGCTCAGCAGTTCATACTTGAAGATATACCCAAGATGGTCGCGAGATACGGCAAAGATACTGCATTCTTCGCAACCAACTGTGCAATGCAGATTCCGATGATTAAATCGGTAGTGGATACAGGATCAATTTATCCGCAGCCATGCTGCCCGTCTCCTTTCCATGGATTCCCGACGGCTCTTGGAATAACGGCGGACAGAGAGAACCCGGACAGCTTGCAGCATGTCATTAATGAGACAAGAAAATTCCTTAAAGAAAAGGGCGTTGAAGGAAGGCTTTCGACGTGGCCGGTCCCGGTATCCATGATGTTCACGGCTGGCGCCACGGAATATATTATGAAGATCATTAACGGCGAAACCAGCCTTCGTATGTTAGATAAGGACGTTATGAGCCAGTGCCTTTCGGAATATGCTAAGGTTGATGTAGAAATGACTCCTTATATTGACGCGGGTACTGAATATGATAATTTCCTCCTCACAATAATGGGATTCCTTACCTACTAATTTAAGAAGGATTCACCGAAGAGAAGAATTGAATTTGAGGCAAAAAGGGATGCTTTATTCGCATCCCTTTTTTTACTTATAAGCTGCGTGAGGAGGGAAAATTTTGAAAGATACTTTGCTTCGTTTCAGTAATGTATCAAAAAATTATTATGGAAATGTAGTGTTGGAAAATATCAATTTTGAAGTTCGTGCGGGTGAAATCCACGCGCTTATCGGAGAAAACGGCGCCGGCAAATCAACGCTTATGAACGTGCTTTTTGGTATGCCGGTAATTCATACTACCGGAGGATATGAGGGAGATGTCCTTATCAACGGAGAGAAGGTTGATATAAAATCTCCTTATGAGGCCATGCATGCGGGAATAGGCATGGTTCACCAGGAATTCATGCTGATTCCCGGGTTTACGATAACCGAGAACATAAAAATAAACAGGGAGATAACGCTCCCTAATATGGTTTCAAGAATCCTGGGAAAGAGACTTGAAACCCTGGACATGATAAAAATGAATACAGACGCGCGTAAGGCCCTCGATACTCTTGATATGGGAATAGAGGAATTCACTTTGGTTGCGGGGCTCCCCGTAGGTCATAAACAGTTTATAGAAATAGCGCGCGAAATTGATAAAAGCGGAATAAAAATCCTTGTGTTCGATGAACCTACCGCCGTGTTGACCGAATCGGAAGCGCATAACCTTCTTAACGCAATACGCAGGCTTTCACAACTTGGAATTGGAATAATATTTATCAGCCACAGGCTGGATGAGGTAATTGACGTTGCCGACCGCGTAACGGTCCTGCGGGATGGTCAGCTTGTAACGACCAAAGAGGTTAAGGATACAAACGCGGTTGAAATAGCACAGTTGATGATAGGGCGCAGCGTTACCATTGAAAGGGTACATTCTGATAAAAGAAAGATTTCGGACGATATAATGCTCAGCGTAAAGGGTTTGCGTGTAGGAATGCCAGGCGAGATGGTGAGAGGCATTGACCTTGAAGTCCGAAAAGGAGAAATCATTGGGATAGGCGGACTGGCGGGACAGGGCAAATTAGGGATAGCGAATGGCATAATGGGAACTTATCCGGCTCGCGGAGAAGTCATTTTCAATGGTAAGCCGCTGAAAATGAACGCTCCCCATTTAACGATAGCATCCGGAATAGCTTTTGTCAGCGAGGACAGAAAAGGAGTGGGGCTTCTTCTGAATGAATCAATAGAGCTTAATATCGCGTTTACGGACATGCAGATAAATAATGGCTTCCTTCATAAGTTTGCCGGCTTTACAATCAAAAACTACCGTGAAATCAGAAAACACGCGGAGCGCATGATAAAGGACCTCGATATACGCTGCAAGTCTTCTCTGCAGAATACGGGCAGCCTGAGCGGCGGGAATCAGCAGAAAGTATGCGTAGCGAGGGCTCTTACCCAAAAGCCGCAGTTTATTTTTGTTTCAGAACCAACAAGAGGCATTGACGTTGGGGCAAAAAAGCTAATACTTGATCTTTTGTTTAAACTCAATGAGGAATACGGCATGACCATAGTCATGACATCGTCTGAGTTAGCGGAGATGCGCAGTATTTGCGACAAAATAATAATTATATGCAATGGGACTGTGGCTGGAGTTCTTACGCCGGACGCAAGCGACGCCGATTTTGGACTCATGATGTCCGGAAGTCGCATCCGAAATGCAGGGGACGCTGCCCTCACAGACAAAGGAGGGATTTAAATGACTGATCAGGCAAACACTAGTGTCTTACGCCTGAAATCTCCCGGTAATATAGGGATTGCCACACTAATAATAGCCGCATTTTGGTTTACTACATTGATAGGCGCTTATTTTACCGGAATCTCTGTCCAGACCCTTTTGAGCGATACCATGAAACGAGCGGGAATGAACGGCATACTTGTCCTTGCGATGGTTCCCGCAATACAATCCGGGACGGGGCCTAATTTTGCCCTGCCTGTAGGAATAGTATGCGGTCTGTTCGCGTTGATATGCGCAATAGAGTTTAATCTTACTGGTGCTTTATGCTTATTTGTGTCAATAATTCTTTCTATTCCTATAGCCGTTATCGCGGGATATGCTTACGGTAAACTGCTTAACGCTGTGAAAGGCTCGGAGATGACCATCGCGACTTATACCGGATTCTCCATAACTGCGCTGATGTGCCTTGTATGGATGATGGTTCCGTTCACTAATGAGAAGATAGGATGGTTTCTCGGTGAGGGATTAAGGGAGACTATTCAGCTTGGCGCAGTTGATGCCGCTTTTATCATTAATAATTTCATGGCATTCAAAATAGGGGAAATAATAATACCAACGGGGCTGCTTTTAATTTTTGGATTCTTTTCAGTATTGGTCTGGCTGTTTTTCGATTCAAAGTCAGGAATCGCGATATCGGCGGGAGGTATAAATCCAAAGTTTGCACAGGCGACGGGGTTGAACATTGACCGTAACAGGATATTGGCTAATATTCTATCAACGGTGCTTGGAGCTATAGGGATAATAGTATATTCACAGAGTTTCGGCTATGCGCAGCTCTACACGGCTCCTCTGATGATGGCGTTCCCGGCTGTTGCGGCGGTTCTTATAGGCGGAGCTACAGCCTCCCGTGCAAACGTTTTGAATGTGATAATTGGGGTTTTTCTTTTTCAGGGACTCCTTACGACCGCGTTGCCGGTCGCTAACGAGATTTTTAAGGGAACCGACCTGTCGGAGGTAATGAGGATGATAATACAGAACGGAATAATTCTTTATGCTCTGACGCAGGTTAAGAGAGGAGGCTGATAATATGCTGCTTGGAGAAGAAAACAAGGTAGTTTTTAACTATAAGGGAATACTATCATGGGTGCTGGATAATATAGTCACGATAATATTCGTACTGTTTGTTTTATTCGGGTTCATGATCTCTAAGGATATCCGTATGAACTACTTTCTCTCGGAATTGTGTGACAGGTTATTCAGAAACTCTTTTTTAGTGCTTTCCCTGATAATACCTGTTCTGGCTGGGCTTGGACTCAACTTTGGAATAGTTATCGGAGCAATGTGCGGACAGGCCGCCATTGCACTGGCAAGATATCATGGACTTGGCGGCATGAGCGGCCTTCTGTTTTGTTTCGTAATCTCGTTCTTATTAGCTGTTCTTTGCGGATACTTCACAGGGAAGCTCTATAACAAGACACGAGGTCAGGAAATGATAGCGGGGCTCATCGCGGGATTTTTCGCTAACGGGGTTTATCAGTTTATATTCCTGTTTATGGTGGGTGTAATAATAAAGGTTCCTGCTACGCATCCGTTGATAATGCCTAACGGTATTGGCGTAAGAATGACTGTTGACCTTGTGCCGGTCGAAAATGGCGGATTAAAGTTCGCACTTGAGAACATGTACAAAATTCCATTCGTTCACGCTCTTCTCGTAGTAGCGCTTGTGGCGCTCGTAATACTGTTTATTGGATACTATTTGAACAAAAAGAGGGGCGAAGGATATAAGAACCGTCCTGTATCCTTTGGTTTTAACGTTCTTATGTGCCTGTTAATTGCCAGTATGGCAGTTTATGTTATGGCCGCAGCCCCTAAACTCTTTGGAGTATCGTCTAACCTTAACGCTATAGCGTCAAATCTTAATAAAGAATCTGATCTCGAAGCTGTAAAATCCGAACTCCGTGCTATAACGTCTGAAATTAGCGCTATAGCTGCAAATGATGATGTGATAGCCCCAAGGCTCAATGCTGCTGTATCCGACATCAACGACATGATAATACCGAATCTCACGCCGGCTAAACTCAATGCTGTAACGTCCTTTATTTATGCTACGGCTTCCGATATCAATACTGCAGCTATAGTATCCAGCCCCAATGTTATGGTATCCAATTTCATGCAAGTTCGTACTGTTCCGGTGGCTGTAGGGCTTTTGATAATAGGTTTGTGTATATTTACGTCACTGATAATGAGGACGAAATTAGGGCAGGATTTTCGTTCTGTTGGACAGAGTCAGCATATAGCGGAAGTGTCGGGAATAAACGTTGACAGGACAAGAATAATAGCCACTATAATCTCAACCGTTCTCGCAGGATGGGGACAGTTGATATTTATTCAGAGCCTGGGCACACTGAGTACTTACAGTGCTCATACCCAAATAGGCATGTTCTCAGTTGCCGCACTGCTTGTGGGTGGAGCTTCCACTTCCAGGGCTAGTGTAAAAAACGCAATATTCGGCACCATACTTTTCAACGCAATGTTTATAATGTCGCCGACAATAGGGGAGTCTCTGTTCGGAGCAGCTGGTTTAGCAGAGTATTTCAGGACCTTAATGGTCTATGGAGTAATAGGAGTTGCCCTTGGGCTTCACGTATGGAAAGCCAATAAGAAGAACCGCATAGTGGTTGAATAAAGCAGTGAAAACATTTATTTATAACAAGGGCAGCTTTGCCGCCCTTGTTTTTTACTTTATATTAACCCAGTCAATTACCGCTAAAGCATTATCGCCGCCTACCACATAACCGCGCTTATTCAGAGATTGAACATAAAAATCATAGTCCACCAGTTCGCCATTTATATAATATCTCCATTCAGCCTCTGCTCTACTTGCCTCATCTGGATAGTCATACGGGTTGCTTGAAGCAACCGCTGCAACGCTGTAACCGTCATCAGCTATTCGATATATTGTATAATCGCCCTCCATACTGTCTATTAAGCCATTGCTTAAAATTACGCTTGATCCCTCTCTGCTCCATGGAACTTCACGCAGATTACCTAAGGCAT
>WRBZ01000001.1 GCA_009784305.1 Synergistaceae bacterium | reverse complement strand
CGGCTTAAACTTTCAAACGGTGTTTCAGAGGAAGTTAAAAACGCTATGCTGCAAGGGACTGACGAAGTGATTTCTTCAATAATGAAAATGGTTCCGGAGTTTAGAGGCTTTAATGATCATTCTGGTTCTACGTCCAAAGCCATTGATAACAAAACCTAAATTTTGCAGTTATCAGGAATGTAGATCCGGAAGATCATAATGTTACGAGGAGAAAAAATGATGCGGAAAAACTTGAATTCAAAAGAAGTAAAAGCAACAAAAAAAGTATTGTCAAGAGAGGAACTCAGCAACGAGCATAAATGGGATCTTGAACTTATATACAAGAATCCTTCTGAATGGGAGGAAGCTTTTCGTAACGTGCAATCCGATATAGCATGTATTTTAAAATACAAAGGCAAGCTGAGCGATAAAAAAAAGCTTATGGAATTTATTAAGCTTGAGGAGTCCGTTTCGCTCGAACTTGGTAGAATTTACGTTTACGCACACATGAAAAACCATGAGGACCTCAGATTATCAAAATATCAGGAATATGCTGCGCGCGCCGATATTCTCAATACTTTATTCGATGAATCCACGGCTTTTTATGCTCCAGAAATCCTTAAAATCCCAGAGAACAAACTTCAAGAGTTTCTGGAAGATGATGAGCTGAAACTTTATTCCTTCCATTTTGAGGAACTGCTTCATTCAAAACCTCATACGCTTCCCACAGAACAGGAAGAAATCCTGGCAAGAGCTTCTGAAATTGCCCGTACGGCAAGTAATGCATTTACAATGTTTACTGACGCTGATATGAAATTTCCAACTATAACTGATGAAAGCGGTGAAAAAGTCGAGCTTTCGGAGGAGCGTTATTACAAACTGAGCCGGTCAAAAAATCGCAGGGTCAGAAAGGCTGCTTTTGAAGGATTGTTTGCTGCATATTCCAAGTATCGGAATACCTTTGGAGCTTTGTATCAAGGTTCCGTAAGGGGAGATATTTTTTACTCAAAATCCAGAAAATACACATCGTGCCTTGAGGCATCCCTTCATTCGGATAATGTGCCTGAGCTCGTATACGAAAATGTTATTAATTGCGCGCACAAACACGCAACTTCTTTGCATGACTACATGAAACTCCGCAAACGTATCCTGAAACTAAAAGATTTGCATATATACGACTTGAATGTTCCCATCGCCATCGAGCCTGAAACAGAAATTTCATACGATGAAGCGGTTGAAATTGTTATTGAAGGCCTTAAACCTCTTGGAGATGAATACTGCAAGGTGTTGAGGCAGGGAATAAATGATAAATGGATTGACGTCTACGAAAATGAAGGAAAAAGAAAAGGAGCGTATTCGTGGGGAAGTTATGGGACGAATCCTTACATACTTATGAATTATAACGGAACTCTCAGGGATGTTTTCACGCTGGCACATGAAATAGGGCATTCCCTCCATAGCTACTGGACCCATAAAAAACAGCCTCAAGTCTACAGCGATTACACCATATTTCTTGCAGAGGTCGCTTCGACAACAAATGAGATGTTATTGCTCCTTGATTTGCTTAAGAAGAGACCCAAAGAGCGGAAATGGCTCTTAAACTATGGGCTTGATATGGTACGTACGACTTTGTATCGTCAGGCGATGTTCGCGGAATTTGAACGCGATACTCACGCGATATCGGAAAAAGGAGAGATACTTACCCACGAATTGCTTTGTGAATTGTGGAAAAAGCTGAATTCAAAATATTATGGGCCTAATTTAGTAATTGATTCCCTGATTGAAATTGAATGGGCGCGTATCCCTCATTTTTATTCTGCTTTTTATGTATATAAATATGTAACAGGATTTGTTTCAGCCTGCTCGCTTTCAAGACGGATTATTGATTCCGGAAATGCTGGCGAATACTTGGATTTTTTATCAAGAGGGGGCAGCAATTGGTCGCTCGATATCCTCAAAGCGGCAGGGGTTGATTTGTGTTCCATGGATCCATTTGAGGACACAATAAAAATGTTCAACGACTGGCTTTTTGAGTTGAGAGTTGAGAGTTAAAAATTGAGAGTGGAGAGTTAAAGAAAGACAAAAGCTGCTGTCTTTTAACTCTCCACTCTCAATTTTCAATTCTAATCATTTTCCTTTCGGAAACCAGCCTCCGTAAGTTTTTCTAACATCCGACATTATGACAAATCCATTATTTCCAACTATTTTATGAATCATATCCAAATCGTTTCTGCGGCAAAAGATTTCGACCAAAAGTTTTCCGCCTGATCTGCCCTCTCCTTTTATGACAGTTGCTCCAAAGCCGCTTTCTCTCATTGATTTGACAATTTCATCGCCTATGGGGGAATCATCAAGTATTGCTTCCGCTAACGCATAAGAGTTCATAAATTTTGACTCTAAAAATGAACCTACATAATTACCAGCTGCAAACCCGCCGCAGTAGAAAACAAGCTCCAAAAAAGTGAGTGTTTTGCCGCCTCCGAGGATCCTTCCTAAAATGAGCATATATATCATTACCTCAAAGAATCCTATACATGCTGCAATTGCACGTTTTCCGCGAACTATGGATAAAATGCGCATTGTCCCGCAGCTCACATCCAGAACTCTTGCGAAAAAAATGAGTAGAAGCCCCGCTACATCTACCATTTTTAGCGGTATTTAGAAAAATCTTGCTACTGCAGGCGCAATAAGTCCAGCTTTTGCCAAGTTTTCCTGCATAAAGGAAAAAAACGATTCGCTCAGTCCATATTCTTCTCCTGTAGCAAATTCGCTAAAAGTTACTCTCCAGGATATTTCACCACGAATCATTTTTCCCGTAATTGTATTATGCAAATAAGAAATTCTTATATCGGAGTCAAGCATAGAACCAAATATAATTCTTCCCGGTTCATATGTAGTTTCAAACATGGGAGTGTCATTTTGTGGGTACAGGTTATCAAAACTAAATTTAACACTGTTTAACTCGGGGAAAAAGTATAATACATCCTCCACCGGAACTCTTCTGTTGTCATCTTTACCGGAGTATTCAAGTTCTATGGAACGCTTGAAATTTTCCATCTTTTTGACCTGCTGAAAAGCAGATAATTTTTCCGGAATTATTTTTTTCTCATCAACCCAGAACGTTAATTTTTTTCCTAATTTGCCATTTGCATATCCGAACTGCTGTTCCATATTTGCTTCCGGAAAATATTCGTCTGACATTTTAGTGAGCGTTATTTCTGTAATACCAACATCTTTACCGTTAACAACCTCTGTCTTGATACGAAGGCAGTAATTTCGGTACGCAAGCTCTTTCAGCGGGGTATCCAATATGATAATTCTATTAACAACCGGAACAAAAGGCTGATAATTGATTTTTGTCAGCATACCTCTTTGTAATGAGCTTTTTTCAAATTCTTTCCATAAGCTTTTCACTTTAGAATCTATAGAACCTACTTCGGTGTCATTTATTGAAATATGATGCCATATTTCCTTTATTTCACCTGTGTAAGCTGTTGAAGATATAAATGAAAAGATTAAAGAAAACACTAACAGGAAAAGTATTTTCCTCTTCAAAATTATATTTTTCTCCATTATTTACCCTCCTTTATTCTCTATAATTGTAGCAGAAATATTCAACTCGTATGTATTTAGGGTGTAACTTTTCATATTTCTTTGTTATGATAGAGTATATTTTTTGGATTGAGATGAAAAAATGAAAAAAGTATATGTTTTTTGTTGCTTGCTTATTTTATTTTCTCTTTTTGTAAATTTTGCGTGTACTTCTGAAGCTGCGGCCAGAAGACCTGCGACGGTTGCTCCTGCTCCTCAGGAGTCAACTGTTGAGTCGCAGCCGCGTGACGCAAGATTACTGGAAAGCTTAACAGAAAGTTTTGCGAGGAGTGCAGATGCATCCCCTGCGGCAGCTCCTATCGGAACTTCCATTCCTCCGGCTCGTATTGAGGAAGCAGAGCTTGCATTTATGCGTGCATGGCAAAGTTTTATTGCGCGTGATTACTGGAAGGCGCTCAATCTTCTTGACCAAGCACAGAACGCCAACATATTTTTAGTGGATGTATATTATTTGAGGGGGCTTATTTTACGAAGAATTGGTGATTTTAGCTCAGCAAGCAAGTCTATTTCCAATTTTCTTGAAGTACGAACGCGAGATATCATTGCTCCAAATATTCTTAAGGAGATATCAGAAAATAAATCGGAGATTGAATCATTGATTTCTGAGTCTCCGTATCCAGCGAAATGGAAAGTTTCGCGTGTTAATCTGCATGATTCTTTAAATACCGGATACCTTAGACCTTATTCACCCCACGGGTTGGGAAAACTGAGCGGCTTCAGTTCTGATCTATATTTTCCGGATACGATAGGCAATCGTGTTTTCTTCAGGTCTAATGGCAAATCCGGTAATTTTCATGTAGCCAGAGATATCAGCTCTCCTGTTAAGGCTTTATTGCCCGGTGATGGCTCGGCATTTGTAATAAATTTTGATGGTAGTATTTATCAAATGATGGATGAAGCTTCATTTGATTTAAAAGGCAGAATTGATTGTGATTCAGTGTCGGATGCCTGTTATGTTTCCTCTTCTGAAATCGCCATCGCGGATCCGGTGGGCAGAAGAATCGCGTTTTATTCCTGGCCAGAACTTGAGCTTATCGAAGTATGGGCACCGGATGAATCTGTTGAGAATTATCTTTTTGAGCCGGTTGCGATAAGTGTTTATGCTAATTGGCTGGCAGCAGCGGACAGGGCTAATGGCAGAATTTATTTTGTAAACCTGCGTAACAAACAGTTTTTCTTCGTTGAGGATGTGAACGTTAGGGATATAATATGGAGCAGTCTTGGAGTGTTACTGTCTGTAAATGAAAATTTCGAAATCCGCGCTCATTCTGTTGATTTTTTGAAAAAAACCTCATATATAGAAATCTTGAGAACTAATCTTAATAATGCGTGGGCATTTTTTAAATATAAAGGTGAGATATTTTGCACGAGCATATCAGGAGAAAGTGTTTGGAAGGTAACTCCATCTCCTGATCTTAATACGTCACTGTCTTTTGTTTCCCTTTACGATCCGCTGTTGACAACAAACATACAAGGCGAAGCTGTTTTATCTGTATCCGCTAATTTGTCCACACCATTTCCCGCATGGGGGAAAGAAGTTTTACCTACAGCATTGTCTGTTTGGAATGAAAATATAATAACGACATCCGTTACAAGAATAAAAGCTCTTCCTGTAATGGGGCTTTGCTTTTCACGAGGAAATGTTGACAGTCTGATTTCGCCCAAGATGCGGGTAATTCCGGTGGATTCATGTTCTGAGCTTTATGGTAGATTGCCATTGATATGGAGCAGCCAACGGGATTTGATAACAAACTTTATTCTTGACTCAATGATCATTTATGACCGTGAGGATATGCTAAAGTTGACGGCATTTTGCTTATTTAACGGCATAAAGATTGATATTTGGGCAAGAGGCAGACCCTCCGTCGAACTTATGCGAGCTTCTGCCGCAACGGGCGGTGATGTTTATTATTCTCTTATTAATGAACCAATGCTTATGCTGCATCAAAATGAATTGAAATTGCAGTTATTGCTGCCTTATAAATCTGAAACTTCCGGTTATCCGGACAGGTCAACTTTATCCTCTTATCTGAGCATAAGGCAATTATCAGCCAGAGATTGGATACCGATATGGATTGATGCGGTTAGTAAATGATTTGACTTATGAGCTTTAATATAAGAAGATAATAGAAGTACAAATATAAAATAATGATCTATGGGGGGCGTTACTGTGACAGATAATTATCGGGATGCCAAAGCGGCGTATGACGCAGCGGCGGAAAAAGCGGTGCAGAAGAATCCTGAACGTTATGGGCAGTTTACGACTGGAGGAGGACTTCCTCTTAAGAGGCTTTACTGTCCGGATGACATTGAGGGGGTAAACTATCTTGATGATATAAGTTTTCCCGGTTCTTTCCCGTTCACGCGCGGAGTTCAATCAAACATGTACAGAGGGCGATTTTGGACTATGCGTCAATACGCGGGATTTGCCACAGCGGAGGAATCAAACGCGCGTTATCGTTACCTTTTAGAACGAGGTACTACAGGTCTTTCTGTTGCTTTCGACCTGCCTACGCAAATAGGTTATGACACCGATCATCCTATGGCGCAGGGAGAGTGCGGCAAAGTTGGAGTAGCTATAGACAGCCTTGCAGATATGGAAACTTTGTTCGATAAGATACCTCTTGACAAGGTTTCCACCTCGATGACGATAAACGCCCCCGCAAGCGTATTACTTGCAATGTACATATGTGTGGCTGAAAAACAGGGAATTAAGTCCGATGATCTTTCAGGCACCATACAAAACGATATTTTAAAGGAGTACATCGCGCGCGGTACTTACATATTCCCTCCTGCAGCCTCCATGAGGCTTATCACCGATATATTCGATTTTTGCGGTAAACATGTCCCTAAGTGGAATACTATTTCCATTTCCGGATATCATATACGTGAAGCAGGAAGCACAGCCGTTCAGGAAGTCGCGTTTACATTAGCGGACGGAATAGCATACGTTGAAGCAGCTAAGAAAACGGGACAGGATCCGAATGTATTTGGTGAACGTTTATCTTTCTTTTTCAACGCGCACAACGACCTTATTGAAGAAGTCGCCAAGTATCGTGCAGCGCGACGCCTTTGGGCAAGAATAATGAAAGAGCGCTTCGGGGTCACAAATCCGAAAGCCCTGATGCTTAGATTCCATACGCAAACAGCGGGCTGTACCCTTACTGCCCAGCAGCCGGAGAATAACGTCATACGCGTCACACTTCAAGCATTGGCTTCGGTTCTTGGGGGAACACAATCCCTTCATACGAACAGTATGGATGAGGCTCTTGCCCTTCCGACGGAGAAGAGCGTTGAGATAGCTCTCAGAACGCAGCAGATAATTGCTTATGAATCCGGAGTTACCAATACCGTTGATCCTTTTGCTGGCAGTTATGTTGTGGAATCCCTTACTAATGAAATAGAACAAAACGCCATCAACTATATAAATAAAATAGACGATATGGGTGGCATGCTTAAAGCAATCGAAGCGGGATATCCGCAAAAAGAAATCCAGGATAGCGCGTATAGCTATCAAAAAGCTATTGAGACAGAGCAAACTGTTGTCGTAGGCGTCAATAAATTCCAGACGAAAGAAAGCGCCCACGGAAGAAAATTGCTTAGAGTTGACGCAAGCGTTGGGGAGCGTCAAATCAAGAAACTCCATGAAATGAAATCAAAAAGGGACAATATCGCAGTCAAAAATCTACTTGATGATGTCAGAAAAGCTGCAAAATCTGAATCGGAAAACCTTATGCCGGCAATATTAAACGCGGTTCGTGTTTATGCGACTGAAGGGGAAATATGCGGTGTTCTCAGAGAAGAATTCGGCGAATATGTCGAAAATGTTGTGCTATGATAAGCCCAAGGGAGGAAGAGTATAATGACGGATAAAATTCGCGTAGTTATTGCCAAGCCTGGCCTTGACGGGCATGACAGGGGAGCAAAGGTTATCGCACGCGCGCTTCGCGACGCGGGGATGGAAGTTATTTATACGGGACTCAGGCAGACTCCCGAGCAAATAGTTGCCACAGCGCTTCAGGAAGATGCAGATGCTGTTGGTATTAGCATACTTTCCGGCGCCCATCATTTCTATTTTGAAAAAGTAATTAGCCTTCTGAAAGAAAAAGGAGCGGAGGATATAATTGTATTTGGCGGAGGAGTTATTCCTGACGAGGACGTTCCGGATTTAATAGCAATGGGAGCAGGAGCTGTTTTTGGACCTGGCACCTCGACAGGCACAACAATAGATTGGCTTAAAAAAGCAGTAGCGAAAGACGAATAATTGAAGTGTCCGTACTTTCAAGTAAAATCCTGAATGGCGATGTGCGCGGCATAGCCCGCGCAATATCTATAATGGAGAACAAAACCAATAGAACCGGCGTTTCAGAAGCTGAAGAACTAATGAAGGAAATCTATCCTCATACGGGGAACGCTTGGATAATAGGAATTACCGGAAGCCCCGGTTCGGGGAAAAGTACGCTTACCGACAAACTTATTGAGCAGTTTCGCACGGAAGGCAAGAAAGTGGGAGTTATCGCCGTAGATCCTTCAAGCCCTTTTAGCGGAGGAGCTATTTTGGCTGACCGTATAAGAATGCAAAGACACTCTGATGATCCTGAGGTTTATATAAGGAGCCTGGGCGCCAGAGGGGCATTGGGGGGGGTCAGCAACGGAACACGTGAAACCTCGCTTATTCTTGACGCTTCCGGGAAAGATATCATAATAATTGAAACGGTAGGCGTAGGACAATCGGAAATCGATATTATGAGGATAGCGGACACAGTTTGTGTTGTTCTTGTCCCTGGGCTTGGAGATGAAATTCAGATAATGAAAGCTGGGATAATGGAAATAGCTGACGTGTTCGTAGTCAATAAAGCAGACAGGGACGGAGCGGATAAAGTCGCCCGGGAAACACGCGCAATGCTTGATTTATTGAAGAACAAAGATTGGATTCCTCCTGTAGTCCTTACGATTGCGGAAGATGGAAGCGGCTTGCCTGAACTCGTATCAAAGATTGATTCACATAAGAAATTCATGCATGATACTGAAGCTGGTATTGAACGTATTGAAAGACGCTTGAACAGTGAGGTAGAAAATTTACTTTTATCCAGGCTTGTAGTGCGCGCCTGGCAGCTTTGGGGGGAAAACAAAAGTAATCGAATTAAAGATATGCTTGAGCTTAAAACGAATCCGTATGCGATCGTTGACGAGATAATAAAAAATATATAGAGGAGGTTATTTTATTTATGGCGATTCGAAGTATAGAAGAACTATGCGAAGAACTGCAAGGAAAACGAAAATCTGCTGCTGCCGGCGGAGGTGAAAAAGCCATTGCCAAGCAGAAGGAAAAAGGAAAGGGAACTGCGCACGAAAGAATCGCTCAGTTGCTTGATGCAGGTTCATTTGTCGAGATAGACGAATTTGTCACACATCGCTGTACAAATTTTGGACTTGAGAAAACGAAGCCGCTTGGGGATGGAGTCGTTACAGGCTGGGGAACAATCAACGGGCGTAAAGTTTTCGTATATAGCCAGGATTTCACTGTTCTTGGCGGATCACTTGGAGAAATGCATGCCAATAAGATATGTAAGATGCAGGACATGGCTATGCAAATGGGTTGCCCGATAATTGGCATAAACGACAGCGGCGGCGCTCGTATTCAAGAGGCTGTAGATTCTCTTAACGGATACGGAAAGATTTTTTACCGTAACACCATATCGAGCGGAGTTATTCCTCAGATTTCGGTCATCGTAGGCCCCACAGCCGGAGGGGCGGTTTACAGCCCTGCTCTTACGGATTTTGTATTTATGGTAGATAAAACCGGCATCATGCATATTACCGGACCTGCAGTTATAAAAGCCGTTACCGGCGAAGAGGTATCGAGTGAAGAACTTGGAGGCGCCATAACACACAATTCGAAAAGCGGCAACGCTCATTTTATGGCAAAGAACGAGGCCGAGTGCTTCGAACAAGTACGGAGATTACTGTCATATCTTCCTCAGAATAACCTTGACGATACTCCTTTAGCAAATACCTCTGACGATGCTTATCGCGCCGATGCCAATATGCGTAACATTGTTCCGACAAACCCCAATAAAGGATATGATGTTCGTAAAGTTCTCGAAGTTGTACTTGATGATGGAGTATTCTTTGAAGTTCAAAAAGACTGGGCAAAGAATATTGTCACCGGTTATGGGCGCGTTGGCGGAAAATCAATAGGTATAATAGCAAATCAGGCAGCTTGCCTGGCAGGCTGCCTTGATGTTGACGCTTCAGACAAAGCAAGCCGGTTTATACGCCACTGCGATGCTTTTAACCTCCCTATAGTAACTTTTGTTGATGTCCCCGGATATTTACCCGGAGTTACTCAGGAATACGCAGGGATAATCCGTCATGGAGCAAAATTGCTTTATGCGTACAGCGAAGCGACTGTTCCGCTGATTACGATAGTGCTTAGAAAAGCATATGGCGGAGCATATCTTGGTATGTGCGGAAAAGCGCTTGGCGCAGATTTGGTCCTTGCATGGCCGCAGGCAGAAATAGCGGTAATGGGAGCAGATGGGGCTGCAAGTATAATTTTCAAAAGGGAAATTGACGCAGCGGAGAATTCGGAAGAAGTTAGATATCAAAAGATCGATGAGTACAGAGAAGCTTTTGCGACGCCGTATGTGGCTGCGGAGCGCGGGCTTGTTGATAGAGTTATCCTTCCCGAGGAAACACGCAAAGAATTGTTTCTCGCTCTCAATGGAATGCAAAGTAAACGCGAATCGTTGCCGCGCAAAAAGCACGGCGTAATTCCCCATTGATTTGGGAGGGCATTATGATTGAAATTTCTCAGTTTTATGGCGCAGTTGGAGCCTTATTAGTAAGCTTGATAGCTTTCACAATAGTACTTCTTGTGCTTGTAGGCTTGGTTGTCATATTTGTGTGTAAGCGCTACCACACTAATAAGATAGGTTCGGGGTTGGAGACTGCTACGAATGTCAGACAAACAATCGATAAAGTTAAAGATAAGAAGAAAGTTGCAGCAATTTCTGCTGCCATATTCGCTCATGCCAACAGAATGAAGGTAACCGCAGCCGTTGCAGCAGCTATTAACGTTTCCATCGGCAGAAGAATGAGCACGGTAAGCGTTCCCCCAACGCAATGTTCAGATATGAACAAAATGTGGCGTATAACGGGGATAGCTGAATGTATGGAAAGTAGACTTGGTTCACGTTCCTGGTAAAAAATATATTATATATAGAGGAGAAAAAACATGAAATACAAAATTACTGTTGATGGAACCGTTTTTGTTGTTGAAGTTGAAGATTTTGGCGCATCTGTTGCACCTGTTATGATGCCTGTCCCCGTTGCACCAGTTGCGGCGCCTGTTCCTGCTATAGCACCCGTTGCGGCGCCTGCTCCCGTTGCGGCGCCTGCTCCCGTTGCAGCGCCTGAACCTGCTCCTACTGAAGCCCCTGCACCAGCGGCAGCTCCGACTGGAGCTCCTATTTCTGCTGGAGGCACTCCAATAACCTCTCCCATGCCCGGAAAAATCCTTAAAGTTCCGGTATCTGTTGGACAGGCCGTAAAAGATGGCGACGTCGTAATTGTTCTTGAGGCTATGAAAATGGAGAATGATATTTTTGCGACGGTTGGCGGAAAGGTAATCGATATTCGTGTAAATGGCGGAGACAGTGTCAACGCGGGAGATGTTCTTGTAGTCATCGAATAAGAGATTGTGTGAGCCATTGATAAAATAACAAAGTATAAAAAACTGTGCAGAGCGCAGTTTTTTAATTTGTTATTTTTAAGCTTATGTTTCATGTGTGTTAATGCATATATTGTAATAATCAGTTGGGAGGGAGATCAAAATGGGAAAATTTCGTTGTCTTGAATGTGGATTTGAATTTGAAATGGATAGTAACGAGAAGACAAAAAATTGTCCCGAGTGCCACAGCCGTTATCTTGAATATCTTATTGGCTCACCTTTGAAAAGAGGTAAATCATGGAGCGCGAAATCGTTTAGCGTTAAATAAGAATTGGAGTGTTTAGTTTGAAATTATCCCAGAAATATGGATCGCTTAAGCCATCCGGTATGTCAAAATTTTTTCAAATCGTTGAAACTATGGATGGTGTATGTAATCTTAGTATAGGAGAGCCCGACTTCGATACGGAGAGTGATATTATCGATGCCGCAATGATTGACGCGAAAAACGGTTATACTCATTATCCACCTCTTTCGGGCTATTTGGATGTAAAGGAAGCTGTCTGTAATTATTGGGAACGTCACCATAGCATGAAATACTCTCCGGATGAAGTTCACATGACCGTTGGCGGAATTCAATCGTTATGGCTTGGCCTTCATATTCTATTAGACCCGGGCGACGAAGTGATATGTGTTGAACCATGTTTCGGACCGTACTTCAATCAAATTGATTGGTCGGGCGGAAAGGTTATTCATTTGCCGACCCGTGAAGAGAATGGTTTCGCGGCTGAACCGGAAGAAATAGAAAGAGTTATTACACCCAAAACTAAAGCTATTATATTATGTTCTCCTAATAACCCCACAGGAAGAGTCATGAATAAGAAACAAATGGAGAGAATAGCGGAAGTGGTTGAAAAACATGACTTGTTTGTTTTCTCGGATGAAATTTATGAAGCTCTTGTATACAATAAAGAATTTGTATCATTTGCGTCCATACCGGAAATGCGCAAACGCACCCTTATCATGAGCGGGTTATCAAAGAGCCATTGCATGACGGGTTGGCGTGTCGGGTTTGCAATGGGGGACAGAGAATTTGTACGTTTACTTACATTCCTGTCCGCCAATCAGACTTATGGACTCAGTTGCGTAGGCCAAAGGGCAGCTTTATACGCTCTCAATAATCATGACGCCAAAATAAAGGAGAGGCGCGAAATATTCAAAGAACGCCTGGAATATGTTGCGGGGCGGCTCAATAATATCAGCGGGATAACTTGCGCACAGCCGGAAGGAGCGATGTATTTATTCCCCAATATTAAAAATACCGGTAAAACAAGCGAGGAATTCATCATGACATTGCTTCATGATTGGAAAGTAGCTACATTGCCGGGCAATGTATTCGGCTCATGCGGTGAAGGATACATTAGGATAGCCTGTACTCAATCAATGGAAACGCTGGCTGTTGGGATGGACATAATGGAAAAAGCCGTATCAAGCTTTTAATTCCATTTCTAAGTATAAATATGAGCGCCCTTCCTGTGATTGTATCAGGCAGCTCACAAAAGCGCATTCGAATGGAGAGGCAGAATGTTTGAACGGAGTTACACGATACTTCCATCGGACGCAGGCGCAGGGGGGGTAATAAAACCGCGTAGTTTGGTCGACTGCCTTCAGGACACTGCCGATATGGCAGCTTCGGAACTGAAAGCGGACGTTCATTCGGTAATGGATAGAGGGTTTGCGTGGGTACTCGTTCATGTGAAAATGTCAGCGGATCGCTGGCCGGAACTGGGGGAAGTAATCACTATCCGGACATGGCATAACGTAAATGACGGACTATACACATTCAGGGCTTTTGACCTGCGTTCCGACGACGGTAAAGCTTTGATGAACGGGAGCACATCGTGGTTATTGTTGGATCTTGCCCGCTCAAGACCTGTTAAACCTGTAAAGAATATGTCGCAAATTTTTATACTTGATGGAAATGAGAACCCTCACGTATCAAGTGAGTTTACGGAGCTGCCAAGAGAGACTTCCGAAAACGCGCATAAAAAAAACTTTGAAGTTCGTTTGCATGACCTTGACGCAAACGATCATGTCAATAATGCCGTGTATATAGAATGGGCTGTAGAGTCCGTTCCACAAGAGGTATCCATTAACTATCAGCTTTCGGGCTGGGACGTGAATTATCGTAAAGGAGCTTATCTTGGGGACAAAGTTATTGTCAGCACTCAGGAAGATCCAATTTATGACAATAATTCCCCGATAAAAACTCTCACGGGAACGATGAAGATTGGAGAGACATTTTTATGTGCAGTTCGCACCCACTGGCAAAGATGACGATTATTTGTCCTCCTCTTCGACCTGCAAAAACGCTAAAAACGCTTCCTGCGGGATAGAAACGCGCCCTATCTGTTTCATTCGCTTCTTTCCCTCTTTTTGTTTTTCAAGCAGTTTGCGTTTCCTGGTGATATCTCCCCCGTAACACTTTGCCAAAACATCCTTACGAAGAGCTTTCACATTGACCCTCACAATAACGCGTTTTCCTATCGACGCCTGTATTGGGACCTCGAACAACTGGCTGGGGATAAGTTCTTTCAGCTTCGTTGCCGCCGCGTGCCCCCTGTGATAAGCGGCGTCCTTATGGCAAATGAAGGAGAAAGCATCCGCAGCTTCCCCATTGACAAGCACATCCACGCGCACAAGCTCGGAAGGCGACATTGCAATGAATTCATAATCAAGCGAGGCATATCCTCTCGTCTGCGACTTGAGTTTATCGTGGAAATCCAAAATAAATTCAGCAAGCGGCACATTGTAAACAAGGCGTACGCGGTCCGGAGCAAGGTAATCCATGGATTTATATACTCCGCGTTTTTCCTGGCAAAGCTGCATGACTTTACCCACATATTCTGACGGAAGAAATACGGAAAGTTTTATCATTGGTTCGCGAATTTCCTGAATATCTCCCAATTCCGGAAAGTCGCTCGGCCTATGGGCTTCTATTATCTCCCCGGAAGAGGTCGTAATTTCATAACTGACGTTTGGAGCCGTAGCCACAAGTTCAACGTCAAATTCACGCCTCAGCCTTTCTTTTGCGACATCCATGTGCAATAATCCGAGAAATCCGCAGCGAAAACCAAATCCAAGCGCTACTGACGTTTCCGGTTCAAATGTTATCGCAGAATCATTAAGAGTGAGCTTTTCAAGCGAATCTCTCAAGTGAGAATATTCTTCACGTTCAACGGGGTAAAAGCCGCAAAAAACAACAGGTTTTACTTTCCTATACCCCGGCAGCGGTTTTGACGTTGGCTTCTGGGCGTCCGTTACCGTGTCGCCCACGTGCGCGTCCGCCAAGCTCTTTATGCTTGCGGTTATGTAGCCCACTTCACCGGGGCCAAGTGACTGAACGGGAGTGAAACCCGGCTTGAATACGCCGACCTCCGTCACCTGGTTGACTACGTCAGTTGCCATGAAAAGAACGTTTTGACCGGTTCTCAGCATACCGTTGACGACCCTTACATAACAAATCACACCACGGTAATTGTCGTAAAGGGAATCGAATATCAGTGCCTCAAGCGGGGCTTCAGGGTCTCCTTGAGGCGCTGGGATTTTCCGGACAATACGCTCCAATATTTCCTCTGTTCCCTTTCCCTCTTTAGCGCTTGCCGGTATGGCGTCATCGGCGTCAATACCTATGACATCATTGATTTCGTTTTTAGAATAGTCGATGCGCGCGGAAGGCAGATCTATCTTATTTATGATGGAAATTATTTCAAGCCCCTGGTCAACCGCAAGATAAGCGTTGGCAACAGTTTGAGCTTCCACTCCCTGAGTAGCGTCAACGATCAAGAGCGCGCCCTCGCACGCTGCGAGCGAACGTGAAACTTCATAGCTGAAATCGACATGGCCGGGAGTGTCTATGAGGTTGAATATATATTCCTCTCCATCCTGAGCCGTATAGTTCATTCTTACGGGGACCAGTTTAATAGTTATTCCGCGTTCACGTTCCAAGTCCAGAAAATCCAGAAGTTGAGCCCGCATATCCCGTGATTCAACTGTTTTTGTGTACTCGAGAAGCCTGTCCGCCAAAGTGGATTTACCATGATCTATATGCGCAATGATGCTGAAATTACGAATCTTCGACTGTGCTGTTTTTCCCATTTTATTTCCCTTTAATTAGTGTTTTTATATTAAGCTTAATCATTCGGTTCCCTTTTAGATATTATCTCATCATTGAAAACGCCGCTGTATTCCTGTGCTCTTTTACCTTCTATTTCTTCATTTTCCGGATCGTTCGATATTTCGAGAATGTCAAGGGTAAATGGCATTCTCGCGCTGTTCGGGTAAACGAGCCTGTATGTGAAAAGGTTTCCAATAACTCTCTGTACGTAATCCGAAGTTTCACGAAATGTGATTTTTTCGATCCAAAGTTCGAGGGGCAAACCTTTTCCCCCGTCATCATTCCATCTGCGGGCATTGCCGGGTCCCGCGTTATAAGCGGCGGCGGCTCTTTGCGGGTCTCCAAAGGATTTAAGCTGGCGTGAAAGATAAGAGGCTCCTAAAGTTATATTATCCGTCACATCCCAAATTTTAAACTCCGGCATCTTGAGCAGCCCTGCTTCTCCCTTTGCAGTTCCCGGCATCAACTGCATCAAACCGGTCGCGCCGGCATGGCTTCTGGCAACAGGATTGAAAGCGCTTTCCTGTTTCATGACCGACCAGATAAGATTATCCTCAACTCCGAACCTTTCCGCTGCTTTACTGACAATAGAATGGTAAGGGCGCGGGTATAAAAGCTGAAGTCCCTGTCTGCTCGCGGTTCCATTTTTTACAAAAAATCTCTGTAAAGCCAATCCGGCGGAATACACCTTTTCGTCATCGCCGAACCACTCCGCAAGCTGAGCAGCTCTGAAAGCCTTTTTCGAGTCTTTTGGCTCCCTTTGCAGTAACATTCTGGCATAACTGATAAATCCCCAGTGTTCAAGCTGTGTCGGCTGAGAGGTAAGTGAAGCCGGAACATCGTCAACAATTTTCAAAGCACCCGGACGCGCCAAATAAGTATAAACGGAAAGCGGGTAGCGGGATAAAAGAAGGTCGAGTGTTTTTGCCGCAGCTTTTTTATCCCCTGATTTCTCCTGCGCTTTTGATATCCAATAAAGAGCGCGGGCTCCCCATGCGGCGGAAACGTCAAGCCCGTTGACTCTCTGCCAATACCATAACGCTTCTTTTGTATTTCCTATGAACCACGCGTCCATTCCTCTCTTCCAAGCTATTCTAATCGCAAATGAGGACGAAGGATGTTCCAGCAAGACTCTGTCCTCCAAGTTCAGGGCATACAGTGCGCGCGCTTGCACATCCCCCCTGCGCGTTTCGGATATTTTTTTAAGGTTGTCTTTTGCTGTATTTTTCACGCTTGCCGACGCTTCTTTCCTATCCAATAATATTCCTATCCTATTGACTGAACTCAAAGCATAGGAATTCCCGTTAAGAGCCAGTCCGGACCATATTTTTAGAGCTTCCGCATATTTATTCTCATTATATAACGCAAAAGCGTTATAATACAGCGCTTTACGGTTATTCTTCAAGGGAGCCAATATTTCGATTGCTTTTTTATTATCCTTTGCCAAATACGCAGCATATCCCAATAAAAGTGAAACTTCCTGATTCAATGGTTTGGGCAGGGAAGACAAAGCATTTACGGCAATGGAACTTGTAGGGTCCAAATCCAATAATTTTTTTGCGTTTTCCACCGGATTATCGTTGAGCTTTATGAGTTCGCTTAAGGTGAATATTTTTTGAGATTTTTCCTCCGTTTTGGCGTACATTTCCCTCATAGCTGTCCTTCTGATATCTGTATTTTCCTTCGGTGTTAATCTGTAAACAGCGTAAAGGACATAATATCCAAGCCCATAAGGAGGATTTTTTCTCAGTTCAGTGGCAATATTCAAGGATTCTGAAGTTTTCCCGAGGTTTTCAAGGGCTATTATCAAAGTCATTTTCGCGTAAGGCAAGATATCATTCGGAAAGCCGTTCAAATCGCTGAGCATATCGACAACGTCACTCCAGCGGCTCTGTATACGATACGCGTTTGCAGCGAGCGAACGATCCCTTACACTGAGATTGCCGCGCTTAACTATAGAATCAATCTCTCCCCATTTACGGGAAGCGAACAATAATTCCAACTCCGATTGAGCCTGAGTGGACTCATTATTTTTCCTTATCTCTGTTTTCGCTTTATCCGCCGCTCCCGCCCCCGCACAAAAGATAACTGACAAGAACATGGATAAACAAAATATGTTAATGAGTTTTTTCAACTTAATCATTCCTTTACTTGCTGCCATCAGAAAGCGGAGGTGTTATCGGAGTTCTTATTATGTACAGCTATAATAGATTTTAGCATATTTGGCAGCACACAAATATTACCTTTACAATTTAAAATCTATTAATGCTATAATGAGCTACTTTCATAACAGAAAAGTGATATCCAGGAGGATGAGGATAGTGAAGATAGCAGACAATCACAGCGTTCTTATTGCAGACGACGAAAGCTCGAATATTGCAGTTTTAACGCATATACTAAGCTCTGAATATGTCATATATGCAGCAAAGAACGGGCAAGATGCCATTGAGGCAGCTAAGGAGTATTTACCCGACGTAATATTGTTGGATATTCTTATGCCGGATATGGATGGATATGAAGTTCTTTCCATGCTTAAAAGAACAGAAGAAACGCGTACAATTCCCGTTATTTTCATCACAGGGCTTGTAAGCTCTGAAGACGAGGAAAAAGGGATGGCTTTGGGCGCTTCGGATTACATAACAAAGCCTTTCTCTACAGAGATTGTCAGGCTGAGAGTTCGGAATCAGATGCAAATATTGAAAGACATGAATATGATAGATCAGCGGCTCAAGCAGCAGACCCTGATGACTTCAATCTCCAAAAGCTTCTTATCAGGCTCAGACATTGACACGCTATTCACGAATACATTGTGTATTGTAGGCAACTTTATGGAGATTGCTCAGGTATTATTATATGATTTGGAAGAAGACGAAGTTACTCTTACTTGCCGTAATGAATGGATAAACCCCGTGTATAACCTTCCAACCCGCATCAACAGCCAGATCCTTCTGAGAGAGCCAATGCTATCTATAATTAACGGATTTCTGCCGCACGGGCCGGATTTGTGTTTGAATTCCAACGATCCGGCCTTCAAATCGGCAATGAGACCATATAGGGAGAATTTTATGAATTATATCACCACCCCTATTTTTATCAGAGGTAAGATGTGCGCGGTTATAGATTTTTCAAAGGAGGAAGATGGACGGAATTGGAACGAAAGCGATATTAATCTCGCCATACATGTAGCCAGTATATTGTCGGGAGTTTATGAACGCAATGCCATGGAAAGACAATCCTCCATCGTCGAAAATTCTCCGCAGTTTATCATATATCTTTCGACTAATGGCGATGTGAGCTATCTAAACCCGGCCGCGTCTGAACTGACCGGCCACACAAAGTCTGAAATTATGGCAGCCGGCCTTGAACTCATTTTTAGCGCGGAAGCAGCGCAGCTAATCAGAAACACATACATACCGAATACACTGCGAAATGGCGTCTGCAGCTTTGAGAAAAACATTATGCGCAAGGACGGTGAAACCAGGATTCTATCCTTTACCAGCTTTACGGCGGGAAACGGTAACATTGGCGCTATTGCTCAGGATGTGACGGAGATACGAGCTCTGCAAACCGAGCTTATTACAGCAAAAGAGCTGGCCGAACAGAGCAGTCGAGTCAAGAGCGAATTTCTGTCGTGCATGAGCCATGAGATGCGAACACCGATGAATGCCATTATCGGCATGACAAACATAGCTCAAATCTCAGACTCCGCAGAGGAAAAAGCGGACTGTCTCAAAGAAATCTACAATGCATCCCAACACCTGCTTCGGCTAATTGACGACGTGCTTGATTTATCTTCATTGAAAAAACATACATTAAGCTCTGACCACTCGGAATTTTCTTTCAGGGCAATGCTAGTCGGCTTACTGAAAACGGTAAAACTGTATACTACAGAAAAACATCAGATACTTTCCTACAGCATTGACCCGATGGTACCAAGTGCGCTCATTGGCGATGAAAAGCGTATAGCTCAGGTTATCAACAGTTTGCTGATGAACGCCAATAAATTCACGCCCGAGCAGGGGATGATACAGTTGAACGCCTGTGTATCAGACTCGGAAAATGAAACCGTTATACTGAAGATTGAAGTCAATGACAATGGCATAGGTATCCCCGTAGAAAAGCAGTCTATTATCTTCGATTCTTTCGAGCAAGCTGATGGAAGCCTTACCAAAGAATTCGGCGGCGCCGGACTGGGACTTGCTATATCAAAATATATAGTGGAAATGATGGGAGGTAAGATATGGGTCGAGTCCGAGCCTGGGCAAGGCGCGAAATTTACATTCACCGTCAAACTTAAAAGAGTTAATAATGAAGGTTCAGGGCATAACGCGGGAACAAATCAATAAAAAACTTTTGAATTAAGAGATTCGTAGATTTCAACCCAATCACTCCTGAACATATACTATACTTAATCTTGCCAATATGAATTGTTTACCGCTATACTTCGCTCATTGTTTCAGGATAGCAATGCAAACGTTTGTTTTTTCACAATAATTTCACCTGCTTGATACTCGTGTGACTCCATAGTTTACATTATTGCTTATAAAAAAAATAAAGTGGGGGGATTACCGTAGCTTCACATAAAACAAAAAGTAATGTCTATATTATATTTACGCTGATATCCATCACCGCTTTGGGAGTAATCATTTACATAGCACAGAGCCAAACAAACGATATTGTTACAGAGCTTACGCTGAGTAGTGACCAAACGGCAAAGGTAGAGCTCTTAAGCTCAATCCTTGACAGGCAGCGTGTAATGAGCTATTGGATTCTTCTGGTGTCTGTACTCGTTGCTGTCGTGGCGGGTGGCTTTGGAACCGTTTCAAGCAGATCCGCGCGAAAATACTCGCATGTATTCAAAGAATTCTCCGAGAAAACAGCATCACTTAACATCATGGAAAAAATGCTGCAATCAATGGATGCTCAGATTCTAATAACGGAACTCGATACCGATAATATTATTTTTATCAACGAAAAAATGGAAAAAGCTTTCGGTTTGACAGGTAGCGTCAAAGGCAAAAAGTGTTGGGAATGTTTTCAACTGGGCTTTAGCGGGCGGTGCGATTTTTGCCCGAAGAACAAACCGGAATTTATCTCTGGCGAGCCTGTTTTCTGGGAAGAAAAAAACCAGATAACAGGCAGGCATTACAGGATTATAAGCCGGATCATCGACTGGCCCGATGGCTCAAAAGCTTATATGCAGCAGCGCGATGATGTTACCGAGTTGGTTGATTTGATCGCAAAAGAACGGGAGACGGACAAGCTTATTAAACTGATGATCGATACGTCACCAAACGGGATAATCATTCTTGATGAAAATTTCAACTGCCTTGACTGCAATCATGAAGCAGTGGACATGTTCGGGCTGTCCGACAAGAAAGAATATCGTGACAAACATTTAGAATTCTCGCCTTTATATCAGCCGAATGGAGAGAGATCGGACGATTTGAGGCGCAAACATCTCGAAACAGCATTTAAAAAAGGATACGACCGTTTTGAATGGATGCACATAAGTCTGGGCGGCGAACTGGTTCCATGCAATATAATACTCGTTCGATCTATGCATAAAAATAAAAGCATCGTTATAGCGCATATGCAGGATTTAAGAGAATTGAAAAAGTCCATAGAGCTGAAAGCAGTTATGGATCGTATGCGCGAAGCCGATGAGTATGCGCAGCTTT